>NZ_JBDNLG010000014.1:0-45098 GCF_047718355.1 Ethanoligenens sp. | reverse complement strand
CCTATATATGGTAGCTCTTGTAAGATACATACAAAATGTACCTGACAATATTATGCAAATTATCGGATGCAACTTGACAAATAGCGCTTTTATCCGCATTCTCCAGCAAGTATAATACTCTTGTACGGCAATTCTAAAAGAATGATTACCGAAAAATGTATTGTACGTATCTGGGGGGAAATGCAGATGGAACAGCCAAAACAAACCGCTGAATTGAAAGAAGGGGAACGATGCGTCGGGGTCATTGATTATTCGTTGACTCTTTGCACTTGTGAAGTCGCATCGGTGCAGTCATATGGTGTGTCCGTTTTGTTCAAGGGCGCAGATGGTCTGTCGCGTTCTGCACAAGTGGATGACATCAGTTGTTCCCGGGCATGTGTCGAGGAACTGTTACATTTGCTCACGAAAAACACAGTGACACCAGCTACATTACATGATGTGGTCGAGGATTTTCTTGCAGCGTTGTGACCCGTCTGTTTTTTCACTGTTGGGGTGTTGAACTTTTGGGAGGACATGCTGACGCTATCCGAGCACTGTGTTCCCTGACGGAGGAAAAACATGAAATGTCCCTTTTGTGGATATCCCGAAAGTAAAGTGGTGGATTCCAGACCAACCGACGAAGGCGAACGTATCCGCCGGCGGCGGGAATGTATGCAATGCCAAAAGCGATTCACTACGTATGAGATGGTGGAGAGCCTGCCCTTGGTCGTCATCAAAAAAGACAACTCACGGCAAGCGTTTGACCGCCGCAAACTTCTTGGCGGGATGTTGCGCGCTTGTGAGAAACGTCCGGTTCCACTAAGTGTGCTGGAAAAGGCCACGGACGAGATCGAAAGCACATTGCAGGGAGCTTTGGAGCGTGAGGTCACTTCACAGAGAGTGGGCGAATTGGCCATGGAGAAACTCAAGAATATAGACGAGGTTGCATATGTGCGCTTTGCTTCGGTCTATCGCCAATTTCGCGATATCAACACTTTTTTGGAGGAACTCAATAGATTGCTGGACAGCCGCCATTAGATTTTCCTACTAACAATAAATCAAACGTCTTTCTATTCTCTAACGTGCACTCATGCAATATATCAATCAGAATAACCGTTTTGTTTCGTTCCGAAACGAGTAAAAGTAAATCAAGATGCCATTAGAGGATGTTTTCCCAGTTGATTTTTTCAACGTTCCAGAGATGGATAAGCTGCATTTTAAGCATATCGCACTCTGCGTCGAAGTCTGATGGCTGGTCATCTTTCAAATAGGCGGGCAGCTTTGCTACTGATTCGTTTACAATGTCGAGCTCGCTATGTTTCAGTATGGTCGGAAGAATGCGGCTGTTTTTCTGCCACAGGGAGAAGAACTGCCGCATCTTTTTTTGAGTGGCGGGGGAGTTGCCGCTTTGCTTGTAAGAACTCTGGACAGCTGCAATTGATTTTGCCATACATTGGGAACTTTTGGCCAAATAAATCTGGCTGGCAATCATCACGGCGATGATAAGGACTGAAATGATTCCCGCAATTTTCAATTTGTTCACGGCAATCTCCTTTCAATGGCGGAGCGCTTTATCCGGCTGCACGCGGGCCGGAAAGTGTACCGCCGTCTTTTTTTACAATGATGGTTTTATCAAGATTGTCTATCGTCATCAAAAACACGCCCGCCACGGTCAATCCCTGTGCGGAAAGGGTGGCATGCAGCCAATCCATGTCTTTCCCGGTTGAGCGCAGGGATTCAGGCAGCAGTTTGCCGTCGCAGATCAGAGTGGTTGGCAAACCGCCGTCCGGCGGGCAGGGTACGCGCAACATTTCTGCCGTGACCGGCGACTTGGCACAGATGGGAAAGACGCTGAGTTTTCCGTTGGTTTCCAATACGGCGATGGCCACGTCGCTAATGCTCATGTACCCGCAAAGGCGGAGCTCCTCCATTAAGTCGTCGATGGTGAAGCGTAGGCGGCGCATTTCCGACTGGTTGATCTGCCCATTCTGGATGAGGATACTTGGGCGGCCGGTGACGACGCGGCGCAGGCGAGTGCTGAGCAGTGTTAGCCCGGAAAGCGCCACTTCACAGGAAATGAGCGTCAGGATAGGGACAATCCCACTGGTAAGCGGTATGCCGGTGTCTTGCATGGGCACCGATGCGAGATCGGAAATCAAAATGGCAACAACCAGCTCGGAAGGCTGTAATTCGCCAATCTGCCGCTTACCCATAATTCGCACCGCGGCGATGACAATGACGTACAAAATAATGGTGCGTATGAATGCGATTCCCATGGAGACCCTCCTTGATGTGCAAAGAATGCCGCGGTGCCAATGACAGCGGGCAGGCTGCGCTACGATTATCTTGCGCTGCGTGCCGCGCGGTTATACACGTTGCACTTCATACGTTGAAACTGTTGGGAGGACATGTTACAATAGAAACGGATTTTAAGATTGCAATAAAATCGCCGGGCACTGTGCGTGGCAGAGAAAGAATGGACGAGAAAAATGAGAAGAGCAGTCGTGGATTTGGGCTCCAACACCATGCGTATGGAGGTCTATGACGAAACCGATGGAAACATGAAGCATATTGTCAGCGCCAAAGAAGTGGTGGGGATGATCGGCTACATGGAGGGTGGAACACTCAGCGAAGAAGGAATTGTCCGGGTGGTGGATGGGCTGTCTGCTTTCCGCAAAACAGCGGATGCCGTTGGCGTAGAGCAGATATGTTGTTTTGCCACAGCCGGTCTGCGTGCAGTGAATAATGCCGACGAGGTCGTGCGACGCGCCAAAGAGCAGCTGAATATGGATATTGATATTATCAGCGGGGAAGAGGAAGCGCGGCTGGATTTTGCGGGAGCGTATATCCCGACGGATGTTAAGGAAGGCTTGGTCGTTGACATGGGCGGCGGCAGCACCGAGATCGTGCGCTTTTCAGACGACCATATCGACAACTGCATTAGCCTGCCCTACGGCAGCCTGTATCTTTATAAACGCTTTGTCAAAAAAATCATTCCCCGTGCCGGGGAATTGAAAAAGATCAAGGAATTTGTTGACCGTCAGCTTGAATGCGTGGAATGGCTCAAGTCGGTGGGCGGACATATCTGTCTAATTGGCGGGACAGGCCGCGCGATCGCACGTCTGCACCGCGATGTGCATGGGCGCGGTACCGAACCTTTACAAGGCTATATGTTTGATGCAGCGGATATCGCCGCGCTGTTGCAGTGGGTGTTATCCCATCCGAAAGCTGGCGTGCGCAGTATCCTGCGGGTGGAACCGGAGCGCGTGCATACCATTCTGCCCGGCATGGCGGCGCTATCCCGTCTAGTCAGTTATGCAGGTGTATGCACGGTTTCCCTTAGCCGCAGCGGGGTGCGCGAAGGGTATATCAAATCCACTCAGATTGACAACTGACGACGAGGTGAACGAAATGTCCGCGTTATATATCAACCGCGAACTTTCTTGGCTCAAATTCAATGAACGTGTACTTGAGGAAGCATGTGACACATCTGTGCCACTCTATGAGCGGTTGCGCTTTTTGTCTATTTTTTCCTCAAACCTTGATGAATTTTATATGGTGCGCGTTGGCAGTCTGCTTGATCAGTCGTTGCTTGGCGGCAACACGGCGGATACCAAGACCGGGATGCTGCCGAAAGAACAGATTGCTGCAATCAACGCTGCCGTGCAGCAACTGTATCCGCGGCGGGATGCTGCCTATACGGAGATCCTGCGTAATATCGGCGTGTTTTCCCATGTGTCTTATAAAAGTCTGGACGGCGGCGAAAAGCGCATGACCCGTGCGTATTTTGAATCTGAGGTGCTTCCGCTGCTGAGCCCCCAGATTATTGACGCCAGACATCCGTTCCCTCATCTGGAAAACAAGGTGATCTATATCGGCGTGCGGCTTAAATGCAAGACAGGCAAGCTCTTTGGCATCGTTCCGATCACGCGGGAGATTGACCGGGTGTATTTTATTCCGGAGAGCAACAAGTTTATGCTGGTGGAAGATATTCTACTGCGCTTTGTGGATGAGGTGTTCGGTGTTTACGAAGTGGAAGCCAAAGGAGTTTTCCGTGTGACCCGTAATGCTGATATCGATGTGCAGGAAGGCATGTTTGACGAAGATATCGACTATCGCAACTACATGCAGGAGATTATCAAGAAACGCGGCAAACTTTCCCCGGTGCGTTTGGAAACAGACCATGCCGGCGATGCGGAACTGCTGGGCTTTTTTCTTTCCAAACTGCGGCTGAACCGGAACCAGTGCTTTGTCACCACCTCGCCGCTTGATTTTTCATTTGTCGGCGTTCTGGAGAAACAGATTGGTGCGGAACAGCGCGCGGAATTGGTTTTTTCGCCGTTGCGCCCGCGATGGCCGGCGGGTGTGGTGCGTTCTGACTTAATCAGTCAGGTCTTGCAGCGCGATATCCTGCTTTCCTATCCGTTTGAAAGCATGCGCCCTTTAGTGGAACTGATCCGGGAAGCGGCGGAGGACAGCAAAGTCGTGTCCATCAAAATGACGCTTTACCGTATCGGCCACCAGTCACAGATTGTGCAGAATCTCTGCGCCGCAGCCGAAAACGGCAAAGATGTCACCGTGTTGATTGAACTGCGCGCCCGCTTTGACGAGCAGAACAACATCAATTGGTCGCGTTTGCTTGAAGACGCAGGCTGCAAAGTGATTTACGGCATCGAGGACTTCAAGGTGCACGCCAAGGTTGTGCTCATCACCCGCAAACAAGGACATGGACTGGAGTATATCACCAACATTGCTACCGGCAACTACAATGAATCTACGGCACGGTTCTATGTCGATCTTTCCCTTATGACGGCCAACCCTGAAATCGGCGAGGATGCGATGGCGTTTTTCCATAATGTCAGCATCAACAACCTCAACGGGGTGTACCAGCATCTGTTGGTGGCGCCTTCCTCACTCAAACAGGGGGTCTTGTCCTTGATGGATGCCGAAATCGCCAAGGCACAAAATGGGGCGCCGGGGCGTATCATCGCCAAGATGAACAGCATCACCGACAAGGAGATTATCGACAAGATGATTGAGGCCTCGGAAGCAGGCGTAAATGTGGATTTGATTGTACGCGGCATTTGCTGTCTTTGCCCCGGCGTGCCGGGTAAGACCGATCATATCCGGGTGCGCAGTATTGTCGGCCGCTTCCTTGAGCACTCCCGTATCTATATTTTTGGGGAGGACAGCGAGGCCAAAGTTTATCTTTCTTCGGCTGACTGGATGACCCGCAATACCGAGCGCCGGGTAGAGGTTGCTATCCCCGTATTGGACAGCCGTCTGGCCGGACGAATCATGGGGATTGTGGATATCCTGTTGCGCGACAATGTGAAGGCGCGCGAATTGCAGCCGGATGGTTCCTATGTGCGCGTCAGCAGAGAGGGAGAGGACCTCAACAGTCAAATGTATTTCTACCGGCAGGCGTATCGTGCTGCCGAACAGGTGGAGGAAAAACCGAAAAGGAACTGGTTCGACGCACTGGTTTCTCGTATCCGATTTAACAAAAGAAAATAATGTTGCATTTTACACAGGTTTTACATGGACAAATGCGTTTTTGGCGGGCTCACTGTTACAATGGAATAAAAGTATGGTATAATAGGTAGATATGAAGCAGTCCAAGTGTTTTGACCGGGGGCTGCGGATGAGAGCGAGCACAATGGCGTGTGAAAACAGGAAATTGAGATAGATGTATGAAAAAGTATGACGAGGTGCAGCATGAACATCATTGAACACATCATCGGTTCCCACTCCAAACGGGAGCTGAAGAAGATACGCCCCATCGCTGATGCGGTGCTGGCGCTGGAAGACACCTACAAAACAATGTCCGAGGAAAAGCTGAAAGCAGTGGTGCCGGCACTGAAAGAACGTATTGCAAACGGCGAATCGATAGATGCCGTTTTGCCGGACGCCTTTGCACTCACAAGAGAAGCATCCGACCGTGTGCTGGGGATGCGCCATTTCCCTGTGCAGGTGGTAGGCGGCATCGTGCTGCATCAAGGGCGTATCGCCGAGATGAAAACTGGTGAAGGAAAAACTCTGGTGGCGACACTCCCTGCCGTCTTGAATGCGCTGGACGGTAAAGGCGTGCATATCGTGACCGTGAACGATTACCTAGCCAAGCGCGACAGTGAGTGGATGGGGAAACTTTATCGCTATCTGGGGCTGTCCGTCGGGCTGATCTTCCACGACATGCCGAATGACGCCCGCCGCGCGGCTTATGCAGCCGACATTACCTATGCCACCAACAACGAGCTGGGGTTTGATTACCTGCGTGACAATATGGTGCTCTATAAAGAACAGATGGTGCAGCGCGGCTTTCACTTCGGCATCGTGGATGAAGTGGACTCCATCCTCATCGACGAAGCGCGCACACCGCTCATTATCTCCGGCCCGGGCGACAAGTCCACCGAGATGTATGACCGCGCCGACCGCCTGGTCAGCACCCTTAAACTGAAAAAGGTGCGGGAACTCGATGACAAGGAAAGCAACGAGGAGATCGAGGAAGAGGGCGACTACATCGTTGACGAAAAGGCGAAAACAGCCACTCTTACCCCGTCTGGCGTGAAAAAGGCCGAGTTGTTTTTCGGACTTCAGAATCTGATGGACTCAGAAAACATCACCACCCTGCATCATATCAACCAAGCAATCCGCGCACATGGCATCATGAAGCGCGATGTGGATTACGTGGTGCGCAAAGGACAGGTTATCATCGTTGATGAATTTACCGGTCGTCTCATGGTGGGCCGTCGTTACAATGAGGGTCTGCATCAGGCTATTGAAGCAAAAGAGCATGTGAAAGTGGAGCGCGAATCCAAAACGCTTGCCACCATCACATTCCAGAATTTCTTCCGTCAGTACCACAAGCTCTCGGGCATGACGGGTACGGCGCTCACAGAGCAGGAGGAATTCGAGGAAATCTATAAGCTGGATGTGTTGGAGGTTCCCACCAACCGCGATATGATCCGTGTGGATCATCATGATACGGTCTATAAGTCGGAAAAGGGCAAGTTCAATGCGGTGATCGAGCAGATTGTGGAGAGCCACAAAGACGGGCAGCCGGTACTGGTGGGCACGATCTCCATTGAAAAATCCGAACTGCTCAGCCAGATGCTCAAGCAGCGGCAGATTCCGCATAATGTACTCAACGCCAAGTATCACGAGAAGGAAGCGGAGATTGTCGCGCAGGCAGGTAAACGCGGTGCGGTGACCATAGCGACCAACATGGCCGGACGCGGTACGGATATCGTGTTGGGCGGCAACGCTGAATATATGGCGAAAGCGGAGATGCGCAAGCAAAAGTTTGCGGAGGAACTCATCAGCGAGTCGACAGGCTTTGCCGAGACCGATGATGAACAGATCCTGCACGCACGGGAAACCTATAAAGATTTGTATAAAAAGTACCATGATAAAACCGATGCTGAGGCTGAGGAAGTACGGGAAGCGGGCGGCCTGTTCATCATCGGCACAGAGCGGCATGAATCCCGCCGGATTGATAACCAGCTGCGCGGGCGCGCCGGGCGGCAGGGTGATCCCGGTGAATCGCGGTTTTATATCTCGCTGGAAGACGATCTTATGCGGTTGTTTGGCGGCGAGCGTATTCAGGGCTTGATGGACACGTTGGGTTTGGACGACGACCAGCCCATTGAGAATCGCCTCATCACCAGCTCCATCGAAAACGCACAGCGGAAGGTCGAAGGTAAAAACTTTGGCATCCGCAAAAACGTACTCCAATTTGACGATGTCATGAACCGCCAGCGCGAGATTATCTACGGGCAGCGCCGCCGTGTGCTGGACGGCGAAAGTATGCGCGAATATGTCATGGGCATGATCAAGGAAAGCGTGGAAAGTGCGTTTGCCCAGTTTGTGGGCGGCGATACACCGGACGTGTGGAATCTGATCGGCCTGCGAGAATATTATATGGGCTGGATGACCAAGCCGGACGACTATGTGTATACCCGCGATGAGTTGGCCGCGTTGGAGAAAAAAGAAATGATGCAGCGGCTCATCGACCGCACCGTTCAGATATACAGCGCGCGTGAAGAGGCCTTTGGTGAAGAAGTGATGCGCGAATTGGAACGTGTCATTCTGCTGCGTGTGGTGGATGAGAAATGGATGGACCACATCGACGCCATGGATGCGTTGCGGCAGGGAATGTATCTGCGCGCGTATGGACAGAAGGACCCGGTTGTCGAGTATCGCATCGAGGGCTTCCAGATGTTTGACGAAATGGTCGCGTCCATCCGTGAGGACGCCGTGCGCTTGTTGCTGACCGTGCAGATTCATCGGGAGGAAGCGCCGGTGCGTGAACCGGTATCGCCCGTTCAGAATACCGAACATGTCGGCACGCCGACCTCGGGGACGGATGATGGTCCCGTTAAGAATAAACCCATTCATGTGGGCAAAAAACCGGGACGCAACGACCCCTGCCCATGTGGCAGCGGCAAAAAGTATAAGAACTGCTGCGGCCGTGACGACTAAGGTGGGTGCAACCTATTCAAGCGTGTGCAACCACAATTGTACGGCCTCAAAATGAGGGGTGTACGAAAATCGGGAGGCTTGTCATGAAGATTGCAATGGCGAATGACCACGCAGGATATGCGTTAAAAGAAGAAATTAAAGCAATTTTGCAGCAGCAGGGGCATGAGGTGCTGGATTTCGGCACGCATGATACAGATTCCTGTGATCTGTCGGATTTCGTCTATCCCGCAGCGCTGGCGGTCGGCAGGGGCGAGGCTGACCGCGGCATTTTCGTGGATGGCGTGGGGTATGGAAGTGCACTGATTTCCAACCGCATCGCAGGCGTGACAGCGGTGGTGTGTCAAGACCCGTTTTGCGCAAAACTGGCGCGTCAGCATACGGACAGTAACGTGCTTTGCATTGGCGGCAAAATCATTGGCTCGGCGATTGCGCTGGAGATCGTGGATACCTGGATGCATACGGACTTTTTTGCCGGACAGGAAAAGTATGAGCGCCGTGTCAAAAAAGTGGATGAGATTTCCAAGCGGCATCTGCGCCCGTTGAATGAAATTTGAACAAATTCTGTTAAATTTTTTGTATCCTCATGTTTGCAAAAAAAGAGCACACACTAAAGTCGGGCATGGAAACATGCCCGACTTTGCAAAATGAGGTGAGCAAAATGGTGATCGATGGATTTCTCGACCGGAAACATCTGTATTTGAAGCACCAGCCCGCCATCCTGAAAAAACAGGAGAACGGGACGTTCATCATGAATGCCATCACACAGAAAGACCATGAGCAGGAAGACACCAATGTGGCATTGCCGTCCGAGCAGAATGTAAAGGCGGCGCGTGATTGGGTCAATTACAACAAAAAGTAGTCCCGTAAATGGGAAATCCCCAATGGGGTAAAATGGCCAAACGGTTGTTTGTGGACCGTGTACAGTAGGAATTGTTCTGCTGTACACGGTCCTTTTTTGGCTGCTTATAATCAAGCGTATGAAGAAGAAAGTCTCGTATGCAGCATTCGGCGTGTAAAAAATTTGTATTGTACATAATAAACAAAAAAAATATTATTACATAGTACAATATATCTATTGTAGATTGTGGCAGGCAAGACTATAATAATGCTTATGGAGCACATCTCTAAAATATTTTTACACATATGAAAGTATTATATGCAGGATGCATATAATACTGGGGATGGGTAGGAATGTTGATGAGCAGGAGCAATATGCAATTTATATTTACCGGTTTAGTAAACCGATAAACATAAAAGGGGGTGTATCGATAAAGCATTTTTACGCAGGCACTGTGTCGCATCATTACCAACTCTAATAAATCTTTTTACTCAAAGCCGATGTATATCAGCAGCAAGTCAAATATGGTGCCTTTAATGTATACCGGTAAACAAAACCGGTTTGTATGTGTCATGTTTTGAGAAAAGAGGAGATTATTGTGCAAGAGTTGAGAGCATCATTATCCGCGAAAAAGCGTTGGATCAGAATTGTCCCGATCGCATTTATTACATATAGTCTGGCATATCTTGATCGCTCTAATTTTGGTTCTGCGGTGGCCGGCGGCATGACCAGTTCGCTGCATATCACGGCGGCAGCCACGTCTTTATTGAGTTCGTTATTCTTTTTTGGCTATTTCTTTTTCCAGATTCCAGGCGCAATGTACGCCGAAAAAAGAAGCCCCAAGAAGCTGGTGTTTGTTTGTCTTATCATTTGGGGCGTGCTGGCCTCGGCAACCGGTATTGTTAATAATGTAAAATATCTGTATGTTATCCGCTTTTTCCTTGGCATTGTGGAAAGCGCCATTATGCCTACGATGTTGATTTTCCTGAGCAGCTGGTTCAGCAAGTCAGAACGTTCCAAAGCAAATTCCTTTTTGATGCTTGGCAATCCTGTGACAATTATGTGGATGTCCGTTGTATCGGGATATCTGTTGGACAGTTTTGGCTGGAAGAACATGTTTATCATCGAAGGCATTCCACCCATTGTTTGGGCGATTGTTTGGTGGATTGTGGTTAAAGACAAACCGAGTCAGGCTAAATGGCTGACCCATGCAGAAAAAACTGAACTAGACATGGTGTTGAGAGAAGAACAAAAAGAGATTCCTCCCGTCAAAAACTATATGGCCGCATTCAAAAAACCACAGGTCATCGCACTTTCCCTTCAGTTCTTTTTCTGGAGCATTGGGGTATATGGATTTGTGATGTGGCTGCCTTCCATCCTTAAGAACAGCAGTAAGATGGGTATCACGAATATTGGATGGTTGTCCGCGCTGCCGTATCTAATCGGTACGATTATGATGGTGACGGCTTCGTATTTCTCCGATAAGACCATGAAACGCAAAGTGTTTGTCTGGGTGCCACTTCTGGTCGGTGGGATCGCTTTCTATCTCTCTTTCCGTGTGGGCTCATCGAATTTCTGGCTCTCGTATGTTCTGCTTTGCATCGCGGGCGGCGCAATTTATACCCCAAACGGCACGTTCTTTGCTTTGATTACTGACCTGCTCCCCAAAAATGTCGCCGGAGTCGCTACAGCTTTAATCAACAGCATGGGTGCTCTGGGTTCGTTTGTCGGTTCATATTTTGTTGGATACCTCGATGGAGCCACGGGTAGCCCCGCAGCCTCGTTCCTGCTGATGGCTGGTTCGCTAATCGTTGCAGTCGTACTGATGTTCTTTGTACATAAAGATAAAGTGACGCTTATCGGGAAAACAAAGGAAAATCCGGTTTTGGCAAATGCTGCGGCCATTAAATAATTTTGTTTACACATCTTGTAAACCGATAAACAATGTATTATAACAAGAAGTGAATCAGTGTCATGTGCTGCAGGCGTTTCCGCATTGTTGCCATGAAACTGTTCCACGCGCCAGGACAACACTGTTGTGGTTTGGCCTGTACGCCAAAGGATAAAAGACAGCAGTACACAATTCTGACAGTAGAAAACCCAAGGACCGTCTGCTGCACAGGCAGGCTGGCCTTTGCATTATGGAAAGGAAGAAATCGTATGCGTTCAGTCGTTATCTCTGGGAAAAGAAATATGTCCGTCGCGGAAAATCCAGCGCCTGCTCAGGTATCAGGTACCGTGCTGGTGGCCCCAAAGTATGTAGGCATATGCGGTTCGGATTTGCATTACTATTATGATGGCGCGGTTGGCGCTTTCGCCATCCGAGAGCCGTTGACACCGGGACACGAAGTCAGCGGCGTGCTGGCGGAGGATACCGTGGTAGATGGAAAGACCATTTCAGCCGGTACACCGGTTGCTATCCACCCCTCCACATGGGGGACACCTGTGCCGGGCCTTGAGGACAAACGCGAGGTCTGGCCGGGTGGGCGCTATCTGGGTTCAGCGGCGACAATGCCGCATACACAAGGCGCAATGACAGAACGCCTGGCTGTCCGTCCGGATCAGCTTCGTGTTCTGCCGGATACACTGCCGCTCAAGCGCGGTGCGCTTGCGGAACCGCTGGGGGTAGCGCTTCACGGGCTGTCACAGGCTGGGGATGTCCGGGGCAAACGTGTTCTGGTTTCCGGTTCCGGACCGATCGGTCTGTTGGCTGTAGCGGCGGCCTCGGCTCAAGGGGCAAAGGAAATCGCTGCAACCGATCTTCTTTCCGGCCCGCTGGAGCGCGCCAAAGCACTCGGCGCGACCCAGACGATTCAACTTGGTCAGGGTGCGGAGGTGCCGCAAAACGCGTTCGATGTCGTTCTGGAATGCTCCGGTACGCCGGGAGGTGTTACACAGGCATTCCTCGCGATTGCGCTGGGAGGCGTGATCGTGCAGGTGGGGATGTTGAAAAATGAAGCAAGTGCCATCAATTTGTCCTCCATTTGCGCGAAGGAAGTAACCTTGCGCGGCACTTTCCGGTTCGACCGGGAATTCGATGACGCAATCCGCATGTTGGACGAAAATCCGTCTATTGAAAATGTGATTACCCATGTGTTCCCTATCAACGAGGTGGAAAACGCCTTTGCCGTCGCCCATGACGCGCAGGTCTCAGGGAAAGTGTTGATTGCACTGTGATCAAAGAAGATTTGCGCCGTATCCAAATACCCTGTATTTTTATTTTATCTATTTGAAAAGGAGTCTTTACGATGAAAAAGGAAATTTCTTTAGAAGGTAAAACCGCGCTGGTCACCGGAGGCGGCCGTGGCATTGGTTTGGGCATTGCGAAAGAACTGATTGACGCTGGCGCGCGTGTTATCATTGCCGGGCGCACCGAAACGGAGTTGGTCAAAGCCTCAAAGGAACTGGGCGACGCGCACTATGCGCTTATTGACCTTGCCAAGCACGAGACAATTCCCGGTGCCATTGCAGATCTCCTGCAAAAGGAAGGCCCTATTGATGTGCTGGTTAACAATGCGGGCATCCAGAACAACAAAGACGCGTTGGATTACAACTATGACGAATTTTTGAGCCTGTTTAATGTGAATGTTTTCGGAACCTATCTTGTCACGCGTGAGATCTCCCGTGCGATGGTCGAGCGTGGTACCGGCTCGATTGTGTTCATTACTTCCACGGCTGTCCATATTGGTTTGACACGTAACCTGGTTTATTCCGGAACCAAAGGAGCGCTCAGTTCCATGGTGCGTGCTTTTGCCAGTGAATTGTCGCCCAAAGGTGTGCGTGTCAACGGCGTGGCGCCGGGCTGGATTGAAACCGTACTGACAAAAGAATCGCTCCGTCGTGTGCCGGAACGTCGTGCAATGGTGGAACATCGCACCATGCTTGGCCGGTTGGGCACCGAAAAGGATGTGGGAATGGCGGTCACGTTCCTTGCTTCGGATGCGGCGCAATATATTACAGCAGTCGAGATTAAGGTCGACGGCGGCATCGCGGCCTCTCTGTAAAATATAGGCGTATATTGTCGTATGCAAGTGGCTGACCGATACTGCGGCCATGCAGATTCCGGTATACTTAAAAACAGATTCGCATGGCAATTGCCTTGCATGAAAGGATGAAGCCATATGAAAAACGACATCGTCGTCACTATGAAAGCCTTTGAAAAAGAAGTGGTTGCTGGGCAAAAGCAAAGCGCGCTGCTGGACAGGGTGGCTATGTTGGAAAAGAATGGCGGCGTGGAACTTCGGCGTGAGCTGATGTGCGATGTGCCGGGAGAATGCAAAGAGATTCGACGTGCCAATCAGAGCAAGAACTTCCCATTTATCTATTCGGTGCCGGATACATTGTTTCACGCCAATGAAATAAATCTGCATGTTATAGAAGGCTATGTCCAGGAAGCGGTTGAACTCGGTGCGAAAACGCTGAAACTATCCACAGGTGAAGTTGATTTCAGCGATCGAAAACGAGTTGCTGAACAGATTAAATCGGCGGTTCAACTATTTACGGCTGCCAGGGTACACCTGACGATTGAGAATGATCAAGCGGTTGGTGGGAAACTGGAGCATGTTCGGTCGCTTTTGGAAATCTGCATAGAGAATGCCTACCCGGTCGGGCACACATTTGATACGGCAAACTGGCTGTATGTAGATGAAGACCCCATCGAGGCTGCCGAGACTATGAAACCGTATGTGGATTATATCCACCTGAAAGATGCCGCCCGCACAAGGGACGGCATGGTAACTGCTTTTGCCGGAAAAGGAGTGTTGGATTGGAAGAAGCTGTTTCAGATTCTTCCTAAAGATTGTCCGGTAGGATTGGAATTCCAGATTGACGATCTCTCGGAGGGCAAAGCCTTGATCGAACAAATCAGGCAGACCCGGATGGCAGTCGCTTCTCTCTAACCGTGATTGAATAAGCAAAAATTGTGTATCGCATTGGAAATGGCACAGTGAGAAAGACGGGGCAAGCTCCTTACCAGTCTGAAAAACAGCAGAAAATCACCGATTTTGATCGTGTGATTGCAAACCGATATTCTGAAAGGATGAACCCGCGATGAAAAAGATTCTGATTGGCAGTGGTATCCCCAAAGTTTGTGTTGAACCGTTTGAAGGTATTGTAGATATGACGATGCCGCCGGTTGTGGGAGAACGGTTTCCCCAAGACGAAGTTCTACGTCTGATACCGGAATATGACGCCTTCTTTTGCTTTGGGACACCGCTTACAAAAGAAATATTAGACGCTGGAAAAAACCTGAAAGCTGTCGCCAATTTTGGAGTCGGCTATGACAATATCGACTGGAAATACGCAACAGAGAAAAATATTTTTGTTGTCAATACACCGCAGTCGGTTTTGCAGCCGACAGCCGAGTTTACGGTAGCCTTGATTATGGCCATATCCCGCGGCATATTGATGTATGACCGCAAGCTGCGCCGTGAAAAAAAATGCTCTTCCGAGCGGTTTTTCAATCGGGATTTGATGGTGTATGGCAAAACACTTGGCCTGCTGGGATTTGGCCGCATTGGAAAGGCGGTTGCGCAAAAGTGCCAGGGTCTGGGGATGCACGTTATATATTACGACCCCTACCGTCTTTCCGAAGAAAAGGAAAAGGAACTTGGGGCAACGTATATGCCGTTGAAAGAAGTCGTTTCAACAGCCGACGTTCTTTCGCTGCATATGCCATATACATCTGAGAACCATCATTTGTTTAACTATGACCTAATGAAAACAATGAAGAAAACCGCATATTTGATCAATGCAGCGCGGGGCCCGATTGTGAATGAAGCCGATCTGGTCAAAGCGTTAAAAGAAGAACGCATCAGGGGGGCGGCTATCGATGTCTTCGATAATGAGCCAAATGTTTCTGATGAACTTTTGGAACTTGAAAATGTCGTCGTAACCCCCCATGTCGCCAGCTGTATTTTTGAATCGCGCGTCGGGATGGCGCAGGAAGCATTGAAGGGGCTGATAGGTATCCTTGAGGGAAATCACCCGGCTAACGTGATCAATCCACAACTTTTTAAAAAGTAACAGGCGCTGATTCCACGGTCCAGGGGACGGTTGCGTCTTACAGCATAGTGGGTCTTACAGTCACACATGCGGATGCCTCATTCCGGGACGGCCATACAATACGATAGACGATACCATAAAAAGCGGCGGGTAACTTTAAGTTGCCCGCCGCTTTTTATGGTTGGATTTTCTTGTTAGGGTGACTTGAACAATGCATTTTTGCTGGCCTCGCGGCTTATGGACCTTTTGGATGCTTTTATAACACCTTTGTGACATTAAAGGTAGAGGAAAGCACGAACCAATTTGTCGGGAATGGGCGTCCGATTGTCCAGTAACTGATGCCTGCCAACCCAAATTCAGTGACAAGCTTTAGTTTTTGCTGGATGCTACGGGCGTCCTCAAACCATACAATATGTTGTCGGCGCTGTGCGTCATAGTAGTTGTAAAAAGGCGATTGGGCTGTATTGTCATATTGGATAGCGGCGTTGTTGGCGATGGCGCGCCGGACAGCTTCCACATTGGAAAACGTGTCGGCGAGCGTGCCGCGCTGATAGGGCAATGTCCAGTCGTAGGCATAGTTGGGGATGCCCATTAAAATTTTCTTGGGCGGGATGACTGAAACGGCATATTGCACCACGCGGCGCACCTGGTCGATGGGTGCGATGGCTTGAGGCGGCCCCGCTAAATAGCCCCATTCGTAGGTCATGAGAATGACGCGATCGACGATGCGCCCGTGCGCAGCGTAGTCATGCGCTTCGTAAAGCAAGCCTTGTTGAGTAGCATTCAGTTTGGGCGCGACGGCGGTAAACACCAGATGCCCGTCCTGATGCATCACATCCGTGATGCGGGTGAGGAATGTGTTATAAGCCTCCCGATCCTGCGGACGTATGTATTCAAAGTCCACATTCAATGCATAATAACCTTTTTCCCGCATGGTGTTTTGGATATTCTGTACCAATGCATTCTGCGCGGTCGGGTCATTCAGAACCGACTGGCCAATCTCGGTGCTGAATCCGCCGCTCTCACGGATATTGGCGATAACCATGACGGGTGCAACACGGTTTTGGCGCGCAAGATTGATGAGCGGTGTGTCGTCAAGGGTTTCCAGGCTGCCGTCCGCCCGTACCCGGTAGGCGAAGATGGACAAATAGGTAAGCAACGCGAAGGTGCGCTGCAAAAGTGCGGTGTCGGTGTTTGGAAATGCATAGCCGTTGACTTCGATGGTGCCTTGTTTGGCTTGTGGCGGAGGAATAACAACGATTTGACCCGGATAAATCCGACTGCCGTCTCCGACATCCGGGTTTTCCTCCAAGATGGCGGCAGGCTGCACACCATACCGCTGTGCAATGGCAAAGATGGAATCGCCGGGACGCACGGTATAGATACGTCGCCCCTGTGGGACAACAACGGCTTGCCCTACCGCTAATTGATCGGGATTGGACAGATCGTTAGCCTGCAACACGCTCTCGGAGGTCACGCCATAGCGTCTGGCAATGGAGTAGATGCTTTCGCCGGGTTCGACTACATGAATGATCAATAGAATCGCACCTTTCCTTCAAGCGGGCGGCGGGCGGTGCCCGCATTTTTCGGTAAAGTATGTGCGCGGTTTATAACGGCATAGTCTATAGCAATTGCTGTAAACACATCAATAAATTTGAGTGGATTGGCGGAATGTTTCGGTCGCCTCGCATTTTTACTATATGTACCCTTTCGGGGAAATAGCACCTTTTAGGATATGGCGCACGGAAAAGCAGGTTGCGTTTGTGCGGATGTTTCTTTATCGGGAGGCCACATACGGTTTTCCGTAATGCACAGACAGAAGGAGAGGCAGCAAAAAGCGCTGTGCAAGCTCATTGCACAGCGCTTTTTGACAGGTATTTATGCGATCTGCCCGACAAAGTAAGCGTGAAAACGCGGGTCGTCGGTCAGCTCGGGGTGAAACGAGGTCGCAATCATATGGCGTTCTTTTGCGGCAATGATTCTACCATCCTGTACGGCGAGCGGCTCCACATTCTCACCGATTGACTCAATCCACGGTGCGCGGATAAAGACCAGCGGGAGCGGTTCGGGTGAAACGGCAGGAAGCACGGTACTGGTAGAGAAGCTGTCGAGCTGCCCGCCGTAGGCGTTGCGCCGCACAGTGATGTCCATCACGCCCAGATGTGCCGGTTCGTGGTCTGTGATACGTTTTGCCAATAAGATCAGCCCGGCACAGGTTCCCCAGATAGGCAACCCCTGTTGGATACGCGTCCGCAGAGGTTCCAGCAACCCGAAGTCACGCAGCAGCTTACCTTGCGCGGTGCTTTCGCCGCCCGGCAGGATGATGCCATCCACCTGCGCCAGATCTCTCGTGGTTTTGACGGGACAGGGGAGAATACCGTCGAGCTTTGCAAGCTGCCGCAGATGCTCACGGAAAGAACCTTGCAACGCCAGTACGCCGACTGTTTTCATTGTTACCAGCCCCTGACAGCCAGCCGTTCGTCCGGTTTAATGGTCGACAGCTCAATGCCTTTCATCGGTTCACCAAGGTCTTCGGAGACTTCCGCGATGATGTCCGGCTTGTCGTAATAGGTGGTCGCTTTGACGATGGCGCGCGCACGTTTTTCTGGGTCGGCGGATTTGAAGATGCCCGAGCCGACGAAGACCCCTTCGCTGCCGAGCTGCATCATCAGAGCCGCGTCTGCCGGGGTGGCAATGCCGCCTGCGGCGAAATTAACCACCGGCAGTTTGCCGGTCTTGATAATCTCTGCAACCAAATCGTATGGCGCCGCCAGTTCTTTGGCTGCAGTCATCAGTTCATCTGCCGGCAGGTCTTTCAGATGCCGGATGTCTGCTGTGATGGTGCGCATATGGCGCACAGCTTCCACCACATTGCCGGTACCTGCCTCGCCTTTGGTGCGAATCATTGCCGCGCCTTCGCCGATGCGCCGCAGTGCTTCACCCAGATTGCGCGCTCCGCAGACGAATGGGATGCGAAACGCGTGTTTGTCAATATGGAAACGGTCGTCCGCGGGGGTAAGCACTTCGCTTTCATCTATGTAATCAATGCCCAGTGCTTCCAGCACCTGTGCTTCGACCAAGTGGCCGATACGGCATTTTGCCATGACGGGGATGGTTACCGCATTCTTAATTGCCTTGATGATCTTGGGGTCGGACATGCGTGCCACGCCGCCCTCTTTGCGGATGTCCGACGGCACACGCTCCAGCGCCATGACGGCCACCGCGCCCGCTGCCTGCGCAATCTCTGCCTCTTTCGCGGTTGTCACGTCCATGATGACGCCGCCTTTTAGCATTTGCGCTAGATTTTTGTTCAATTCATACTGGTTACTCATAAAAACTTCTCCAAACTGTTGCGTTACAATCTTACTGTGCTATTATTATATAAAGTTGTATAGTTTGGATTCAAGGACAAAGTGTGAGATTATGCTGGATATTGTATCGATACAATTAAAAGAAACGGAGCTGCCGCTCTATCAATCGCTGGCAGAGGCCATTGAACGGCAGCTGCGGGAGAGGGATGTGCTTAGTGGGGAGCGTTTGCCGTCTGTTCGCACGTTGGCAAAACAGTTAGGCGTAAATCCTTCCACTGTGGTGGCGGCGTATCATCTGCTGGAGAAAAAAGGGGTGGCGTACACCAAGCTGGGGAGCGGCACCTATCTGCTGCCGCCGACCGTCCCGCCGCCGCAGGATGATCTGGAAGGTCTGTTCGGCGATTATGCCGAGTTAAATAGCGGCAGGCTATCTTTTTCCGAAGGCATGATTGATCTGGCAGGCAATGCTCCTGCGGCAGATGTGTTCCCGGTGGCGGAATTCAAAAAAGCCATCAATACGGTCTTGGACACAGACGGTGGATATGCATTTTCTTATCAGGAGAGCGAGGGGTATTACCCACTGCGGGAGATTTTGGCCTCTTTTTCCGGCGCGCAGTATGGCATTCGCTGCTGCCCGCAGGAGATACTGGTGACGGCTGGCGCGCAGCAGGCGTTGGATTTGCTCTGCAAAGCAATGCTTCACCCGGGCGACACCGTTTTCGCGGAGATGCCATCCTATATTGGGATGCGCTCGGTATTTGCGCTGCATGACGCCAAATTGTTTGGCGTACCGATGGAGCCGGATGGGCTGAGTCTGGATATTCTTGCGTATTACGCACAGAAATATCGCCCGCGTCTGCTATATACCATGCCGGTCTACCAGACGCCCACGGGCGTGAGCATGTCGGCGGAAAAGCGCCGCCATTTGCTGAAACTGGCCGCGCAGTACGATTTTTATATCATTGAGGATGATTTGTTTTCGGATATCAATCTAAAAGGGGAGCGGCTCTATCCGCTGAAATCAGAGGATGCAGACGGTCGTGTCGTGTATGTCAAAAGTTTTTCCAAGCTGCTGATGCCCGGCATCCGCACAGGCTATGTTATTGCGCCGCAAAACCTGTTGGAGCGTCTCTCCGCAGTCAAATATGCCACGGATATCTCCGGTTCTGGGTTGATTCAGCGGGCACTCACGGCCTATTTCCAGAAAGGCTGCTGGAGTGAAAATATTGTGCAGATTTCCCATGCATATCAGGAAAGGGCGCAGGCCGCATTGGCAAACGTGTCGGAATGGAAACGATTCGGTGTGCGCATTGGGGAAGTGCGGGGCGGATTTGGTCTTTGGCTGACTTTGCCGGAAGGCATTGCCGACCGGGAAATTTATTATCGCTGTAAAGCCCAAAAGGTGCTGATCGCGCCCGGAAGCCTGTTCTATATCACGCCGATGGCGGGGTTTGAGCGGCATCTGCGCATCAGCTTTGCTTCCTCGCGTGAAGTGGAAAAAGGGCTTCGCGTTGTGGGTGAATGCATCCGGTCGGTGGTCAATAAACATGCTGACCATACCATTTTTATTTAACTGGGATTGGTCGGGAATGCTTGCGCGCCGGTTGCCGTGCGAAAAATGTGCGATACCATAGGGGGTGATGAAATGTGGTCTTTTGTTATGCACGCGTGGACTGTATTGGTGCAGTGTCTGGTATATGAAATCCTCTTTGCGGTGCTCGCGGTGCTTATTATGCTGCGTGGTACGCTGTTTTTGCAGCCGTTTTGGATTGTGAAAGAATGGATATCCGGTTTCCGGCACCGTAAAAATTAAAACGCATAAGCCCCGTACAAAGGGTTTATGCGTTTCCGATTGGTAAGTCACTGTATGAGACAAGATGATTATGCTTGTTTTGTCAATTTTAGCAGATCGCCCACAATTTCAGCACTGGCATCTGCACTTTGTCCCTGAAAAACGGTGTCGCCGCCGCATGTGGCAAGCCGCACCGATAAATCGGCGTGGGGGTCTTCTTGGATTTCCCGGTTCATTCCCTGTGTTCCCGGCGCACGCAGGGTCAAGCCTTTGTGTATGATAAGGCGCAGGAAAAGCCGATGGAACGGCGTGCGGAAGATGAGATGCCATGCGCCGTCTTCCGTGCGGCAGATCGTGGAGAGTCTGGTGCCGGTATAGGTGGAAAAGAGATATCGCTTTTGCCCGGTGTATAAAAACGCAAGAATGCCGGTGAGCGCCCCGCCCGGCAGCGGCACACGGGCAAGGCAGAGCATAAAGGTGCTTAGGCCGAAGTGTGCTTGTGTCCAGAGATAGGGCTGGGGGAATGCTTTTCCCCAGTCTTTTTCCACATAACCAATTCCGCCGGTAAAGTCCATCGTCCCGGTATCGTCAGTCAAGGCGCCCGCCAGCGTACTGCGGATGGTGACTACGCCGTGACGGCACTGCAACCATGGAACAAAGGCGAACGGCCCCATCATGCCGGTGTTTAGCCGATGGGCGCAAAACGGTACCCGGTTGGTAAAAGAGATGTCTCCATGCAGTTGGGGTTCTCGCAGATGAATGGATGTCGAAGAAAAATGGTTTTCTCCAACGGAGATTGCAAAACGGTCTTGGCGAAACCGAAAAGCACTGAACGGATATTCTTGATAGGAAGAAGTACCCTTTTCCCCGTTTAAAATTTGCAGGTAGGCATGGGGCTGGGGGTTCAAGCAAATCCCGGGAATGAGTGAAATGGAGTGACTGCCGTTTTGCAGCCGGAAATACCAACCCTCAAAATAAGGCGCTTGAGCATATTTCCCTTGAAAGGTTTCGGGAAGCAGGCAGTCTTGAAACGGCATAGGCATCCTCCAGGGGCACACAGGTGTGATGTACCATAACAGTATGCCCACATGGTGGGTGCTCCATGCGCGCAAAGGAACGTGCGTCTACTCCGTTTTTGGAATGAGGAAAGGCGCATCAATTGATTTTGCGGTAGATAAGGATGGCGGCCAAAATGCAGAGTACTTGTGTCAGATTGATGCGCAGACCCAACCCGAAAGAAACGCGCAATACGGACAGGTCAAGCGTGACCGGCTGGGTATCACCAATCCCAAAGGTTTTGGTGTAGGTCAGAAAGCCCGCCCAGGAAAATTGTTGCAGAGCGGCGGCAATCACGCCGCCCGCCACAATTGCAAGTATCAGGAAAACAATGAGCAAAAAAACATTTCCGCTTTTTCCAACAGAACGCATGATGTCGACCTCCTGTTCATATATTCAGTAGCGCCCGGTGGATCCAAAACCGCCGCCGGCACGAGCCGTCTGTTCCAATTCTTTCACTTCGACCAACTCAGGTACGCAGACGGGAGAGATGACCAGCTGTGCAATCCGCTCACCCGGCATGATGACATAGGCCCTGTCCGAGAGATTACACAGCCCTACGATCAATTCACCGGTGTAGTCACTGTCGATGACCCCTACGCCGTTGGACAGCGCGATGCCATGTCGTACTGCCAATCCGCTGCGTGCGTAGATGAAGGCGGCATATCCGTCGTCCGGTAATTGAATGGCGATACCGGTGGGGATGGATACCAACCCGTGCGGCGCAATCTTTACCGGCCCGCGCAGGGCGGCAAATAGATCGAATCCGGCCGCTCCGTTGGTGGCGCGGTGCGGCTTTTGGATTTCTACCCCATCATGCGGGACCGTTTTCACTTTCAGAGTGACTTTGAACATCGCTGTTCCTCCATGCTTCCTGTGAATTTATCGAAAAGTCGATCATAATCGTGTACTGGTTTGCTGCACCTACAGCACGCCTCTTTTGTATAAACCGCGTGTAAATGCGCCGGATGGTGCGCTGCCCCTGCGAAACGACCGTAAAGCTGCCGCGACTTCCTGTGGGGTTTCGGTCGTAAAA
Organism: Ethanoligenens sp.; assembly: GCF_047718355.1. NCBI lineage: Bacteria > Bacillati > Bacillota > Clostridia > Eubacteriales > Oscillospiraceae > Ethanoligenens > Ethanoligenens sp. The sequence goes on along the minus strand of NZ_JBDNLG010000014.1, from coordinate 22,602 downwards.
TACAGCTGCAAGAAGGAAACGCCGGTATTCCACAAAGCCTCCTGCTGGTCGCACATCCAAAGCGGTCGATCGTTCAGTATTTCCACACAATCACCTGCGGCGCCGCATACCACCGGAAAGTGGCAGTTTTTTCGGTCGGTCAAAGAGCCGCCGCAGGCATGCCCGATGCAGTGCTGCCCGTTTTGCAGCGGGCAGTTGCGCGTCAGCATCAACGGTAAGCGTCCATATGCCAGCAGGCCCGTACAAGCCCCGGCGATCCTGCTTATTTGCCGCAGAGACGCCTCAAAAGAGAGGATACAGTCGACCGCCCCTGCTTCCATGTAGGCGTCCAGCGACGCACTGTTGACACAGTTGAGAGAATAATCGCCATGAATCGTAAAACCTGCGTCTTGTGCTGCCGGAAATGCGCCGATATTCCCGCAGAGTGCATGAGTCACGCCCAGTTCCTGCGCACCGCGCAAAGCGGGTGCGAGCGCTTTCGCGGAACCGAAAAACGCGCGCGGCATCTCTATCCCCAGTGGCAGCCCGCTGTTTGCTGCCTGCTGAAGCAGAGCGGGCGCATGGGCGTATACATTCGCCGGCAAATAGATTCGGTCAATACCAGTGAAATCTGCCGCTCCCAGTTGCTCCGCAGAAAATAACCGCACACGGGTCTGCTTTTCCACAGCTTCTGGCCGTTTGGTGGAAAGAACCGGCATGGCAAACGCGATAGAATGCGGCTGCGTACGTAATGCCAGCAACTGCTCAAGTGCATGCCGGCGGAGTGCGTTCAGTTCCCGCACAGGCAAAGACAACCCATCGTCCAATTGCACCTGCATCTGTCGGACAAAAAACGGCGTACCACCGGTCTTGTCCAGTTTTTCTTCTACCGTCAGGTTGTCCAGCGCATGGCTGACGGCAACTTCTGGACAAGGTCCAATGCTTTCCGTGATATGTCCGTCTTCGTCTGACGCTTCCAAAACAGTTGGCGTCCCTGCCTGAATAGTGATTTTGAAATCTACCGGGATGCGTCGTGTTTCCACCGTCCCTACCCGCAGGTGCGCGATGGCTTTCTGGCTGTCCAGCACATCCTCGTGGCTGCGTATGCCAAACATCGACCGGCCGCGCCGTCCGTCAAAATAGCCCTGTGTAAACCCCGCGCGGGAAAATAACGCGCGCAGTTCCTTCAACTGTTCTTCATCGACAGGCTTGTTACGCACGGCGGCAGCATAGGCACGTACCGCTGCCGTCACATATTCCGGGCGCTTCATCCTCCCCTCGATCTTGAGGGAGGCAACGCCCATCTGTGCCAGCTGGGAGATCTCCCGAATCAGAGAAAGGTCTTTTAAGGATAGGTCGTGCCCGGTGCCGCCGGGTACGGAAAACGGCAGACGGCAAACCTGTGCGCAAAGGCCGCGGTTACTGCTTCGCCCACCAAGCATGGCACTAAAATAGCACTGCCCCGAAACACTCATGCAGAGCGCACCGTGTACAAACACTTCTACTTCAGGGGTGCAAGGGCCTTCATTTTGGCGCAGCGCACTGGTGATTTCATTGATTTCGTGTGCAGAGAGTTCGCGGGCAAGCACCACGCGCGACACGCCCATTTTGGCGAGGGCACGTACCCCCTCGACGTTATGCACCGCCATTTGGGTAGATGCGTGCAGGTGAAGACCCGGAGCCGCCATATGCGCAAGACGCAACGCACCGATATCCTGTACGATCAGTGCGTCTGGTTCCATGCGGCATAGCCGTTCTAAAAAGGCCAGCGCATCTTTCCATTCGTTTTCAAACAGGATGGTGTTGAATGTGATATAGGCCTTTACCCGGCGCGCGTGCAGCCAGCCGATGGCCTCTTCCAGCGCCGCATCATCAAAATTCGTAGCGTTTCGCCGTGCGTTAAACGATTGCCCGCCGAAATACACGGCATCGGCTCCTGCGAACGCGGCGGCACGCAGCGTTTCCCACGACCCTGCCGGGGCAAGCACTTCCGGACGGTTCATTTGCTGCCTTCCGTTTTGCCCAGTTTGGCGCGCAACGTGATATTTTCACGCTCCAACTCGATCTCTCGGCGGCGCAGTTCGGTTGCTTCGCTCTTGGCGGAGGCGGCTTCTTCAAGGTAATCTTTGATTTGCGCACGCAGATTGTCGGCCGACTCGGTCGCTTTGGCCGCTTCGTCGCAAAATTCCAGCGCGGCAAAAACGGCCGCCATGGTGGTGGACATGTTGGGGGATCGATCCATCAGGTTTTGGAGGTAGTGTTCCACTTTGTCGGCTACCGTGCGAATATATTCTTCACTGTCATGCGACACAATATAAAATTCATTGCCGCAGATTTTCAGTTTCACTCTACTTTTTTCGCTCATCCGTCTGCCTTTCCCGGTTCAGTTTCAATTACACGCGGTATCGTCCGCTTCAACGGACGAAAACGGCGGACAACTATTTGATGACACGAGAATTTTCCATGCCCGCAGCCGGGGCACATTTTGCAATTGCCCGCATCACACAAAACGCCATACTTTTCAATAATTATAATACATTCGCCGCATCTTTTAAATGGGAAAGCACAACTTTTCTTCCATTTGGCATCATCCGTCATAAATCGCCCAAATCGTACAGGTTTTTCTTTTAAGTACAAATCCTCTCTTTACAGGTATAATGCGTTTCCCGAGGCAGATACTATATGCGATGCAAAAAAAGCCCGGTTTTTCACATTGAAACAGAAAAGGCGAAAAACCGTGATGCATTTGTACAGCCAGTTTGTCTTTTACAGACCGGCACACCGCGTAAACAAGAGGAGGTAATTCGTTTGAAAGCAACCGGCATCGTCCGACGCATAGACGATCTGGGCCGCGTAGTCATCCCGAAAGAGATCCGCCGTACCATGCGGATACGCGAAGGCGACCCACTTGAAATATATACCGATAATGACGGCGAAGTGATTTTCAAAAAGTATTCTCCCATTGGGGAACTGTCCAATTTTGCCGCGCAGTTTGCGGAAGTGCTGGGCAAGTCTTCTGGGTATCCTGTCCTCATCTCGGACAGAGATCGCATCATATCCGCCTTTGGCATCCCACGAAAAGAAGTAATTGAACGCCGGGTGAGCGAGGAACTCGGGGCGCTGATGGAACAGCGCCGGCCCTATCTGAGCGATGGCGCGCACCATTTGATAGCGGTGGATGGCATGGAGAAAGATGTGGCGGTGGCGGTGCCCATTCTTGCCGCGGGTGACATGGCAGGTGCAGTCATCCTGTTGGCCACGGAGGAAAACACGGTGCCTGGTGACTTGGAATTGAAACTGTCACAGACGGCAGCCAACTTTCTGGCCAAGCAGATGGAGGAATAGGTTCCAACCGGCATATTTGCAAAAAGGGCTGTGTTTTCATGATTTAAATCGTCATGGAAACACAGCCTTTTCTGTTTTGCGTATAGGCCGCCTGATTTCTGCTCAATATCCTGCTGCAATATATGCAACAAGACGATACGGAAAATGCATGAAAAGATATTTTCACCAATGTATGCAGCATTTCCCGGCCTGTTAAATTTTAGTGCGTAAAAATTCAAACAAAATGGGCAAAAGTGTTGTTTCTGTTTCAAAACTGGATTATAATAAAATAAGCATTCTTTGCTTAGGGAAATGATGCGGGGCTTTGCCCGCCTATTTTCCCAGCAGGGCTTTTGCTCGTACAATCGGTTCGCGTCCGTGCGGCCCGAACAGTTTGATAAATAAAAAATCATAAAAGCAACGGATTTGAAAGGGGCACAAGCCATTATGTCCATGTTTTCCCATGATATCGGCATAGATTTGGGTACGGCGAATACCTTGATTTATATGAAGGGGAAAGGCATCGTCCTGCGTGAGCCGTCGGTTGTGGCAGTCGATGTGAAAACCAACCGCGTATTGGCCGTCGGCAACGGCGCAAAGCAGATGATTGGCCGTACCCCAGGTTCCATTGTGGCCATCCGCCCGCTCAAAGACGGCGTTATCGCCGATTTTGATATCACGGCAAGTATGTTGAAGGAATTTATCCGTAAGGTGACAGCAGGCAAATTTTCCAAACCCCGCATCATCATCTGCATTCCTTCGGGCGTAACGGAAGTGGAAAAACGCGCGGTGGATGAGGCTGCCTATCAGGCTGGCGCAAAGGATACATTTCTGGTGCAGGAGCCGATGGCAGCTGCCATCGGCGCGGGCCTGCCCGTGGATGAAGCCACCGGTTCTATGGTGGTAGATATCGGCGGCGGCACGGCGGAAGTCGCAGTGATCTCGCTTTCCGGCATCGTTACCTCCCGTTCGGTGCGGGTGGCGGGTGATGAATTCGATGATGCGATTATCAATTATGTCAAGAAAAAATACAATCTGTTGATTGGTGAGCGCACTGCGGAAGAGTTGAAAATTGCGCTGGGTTCCGCCTACCCGTATGAAGACGAGGGCGACAGGCAGATCAAGGGACGTAATTTACTGGACGGCCTGCCCAGCAACGTCACCATTACTTCCGCGGAAGTGCGGGAGGCGCTTGCCGACCCGGTCGCGCAGGTGGTGGATGCCATTCGATCCACATTGGAGCGCACGCCGCCGGAACTTTCCGCGGACATCATCGACCGTGGCATTATGCTTACGGGCGGCGGTGCTCTGCTGCGCGGACTGGATGAACTGATTGCCAAAGAGACCGGCATCCCCGTCAATGTGGCTGAACGCCCGCTTGACTGCGTGGTGGACGGCACAGGAAAAATGTTGGAAGACATGTCCGGCGCGCTTGCAAACGTGCTTTTTGACGCAAAACGCCGGTGATTTCAAAAAATGTATGCGGGGGTCTTGGCGCTTGGCGTACAAGGCCCTTTTTCCATCCCGTTGTGCATAGCTGTGGTTTCACATATTGTTCATAAACTTTTGATATGCTGGATACCGCAGAGCATGGTGCTGTCACGATGTGGGCAGCACATGAGCGCCGTCTGCGCAGGCAGGTCTTTCAGTGTCCTGCGCGTACAGATTTACAGGAGGGTTCCATGCGCGATTTTTTCAGGAGCCTGCAATTCAAAATTTTTGCGGCCGTCGCACTGGTTCTTGTTGGATTGATGCTGCGTTCGGCATTGGGCGGGGGCACATCCACCGCCACAGCCAGTGTTTTCAGCGTTGTTGTTTCGCCAATACAGCAACTGTCTTCTACGGTTTCGGATTTCTTTTACAACGCGTTTTCCAGCATTGCTACCGCTGGACAGTTGCGCACTGAAAATACGGCGCTGAAAAAACAGCTGAGCGACCTGCGTTCCCAATTGGTCAATTATAATCAAATGCAGCAGGAGAATGCCCAGTATCAGAAAATGTACAGTATTTCCAAAGAGCACCCCGATCTCAAGCTGTTGCCCGCACGTGTCATCTCCCGTGATCCAGGCCAATGGTACTCCGCCTTTACCATTGACAAGGGGTTGGTGGATGGCATTAAACCATATGAACCGGTGGTCACACCGGATGGTTTGGTAGGCGAGACCACCGAGGTAATGGCCACGACGTCTGTTGTTACCACCATCCTTGACCCTACCGTCAAAGTCAGCATCGTGGTCAGTGAGAGTGGGGATTTGGGGTTGGCACATGGAGACCGCAATCTGGCTGCGAAAGGCCTGCTGGCCATTGATTATCTGCCAAAAGACAGCGCTGTGGCCACCGGGAATATCATCGTCACGGCCGGTCGCGCGGGCGTGTTCCCCGCGAACTTGAAAGTCGGTCTGGTGCAGCAGGTCAAAACACAGAATGCGGGCATTACTCTGTATGCTGTCTGCAAACCGCTTGCAGACCCGACAACTGTCAAGGATGTGACTGTCGTCACTGATTTTACGGGAAAAAGCACTGATACGTCCAATACGCCGTCTGCATCAAAATGACGGGTCGTTTCGCAATTCTATAGGCAAGGAGGCGGACACCATGCACATCTTCTACCGGAAAAATACATGGAAATGGCTGGCATATGCGCTCACATTGCTGGTCGTGGCGGCACTCCAGACCACGCCGCATTTGTTTCCTACCATTTCCAATATTCGCCCCGTTTTGCTTATTCCGCTGGTCATTGTGGTGGCTATGCGGGAAGGCACGGGACCCGGCGGTGTGTTTGGTGTGTTGGCGGGATTGCTCTGGGATATCTCTGGCGGGGCGCCCTTTGGGTTCCACGGCTTTTTTCTGATGGCAATTGGCATCTTGGCTGCATTGCTGGTCAGCGAGATTTTTCACGCGTCCTTGTTCTCCGCGTTGCTGTTTGGATTTGGTTTTGAATTTTTGATGGAACTGATTTCGTGGTTTTTTTTGGACTACATGACGGGTGGGCAGGATTTTGTTTATGCACTTGTCAGTGTGATTCTGCCTACGGCAATCTACTCGTTTGCTTTCGTCATTCCATTTTATTTTTGGGCAAAGTATCTGAATCTTCGCTTGACAGAGTAATTTGTTTAGCGACCCTTCATCCCTTGTACCCACAGGGCAGAGGCAGGATGTTTGCTATCAGGAATGAACGCCGATACGAAGCGGCAGAATGGAGTTTTGCATGAATATCCGCAACGCGCGTCTGTATGTGCTATACGGCCTGATTATCGTCATCCTTGCCGGTTTTGTCTTCCGCCTGATGCGGTATCAGATCACCGATGGGGCGTCCTTTCGCACGCAGTCGGAAAAGACCACGATTCAAAGTACGGAAATTGCCGCGCCGCGCGGAGAGGTTTTGGATCGTTATGGACGTGTGCTGGCTACCAATACGGTGGGATACTCTGTCACTTTGCAAAAAGCGGCATGGCCCTCTGCCAACCAGAACCAGAACATCCTGAAGATTACGGACATTTTGGCACAGGACGGAGAGGCGTGGTTGGATACACTGCCCATTGGTCAGGCAGAACCGTGGGCTTTTACCGCCAACAGTGATGCCCAGATCAAAACTCTGCGCAAATTTTTAGAGCAGACGGTAGACAACATCCCCACATCCACCAAGCTGAATAAAGTGACGCTGAACGAAAAACAAAAGGCGAAGTTTGATGCGGATGAAAAAGCGACTGCTCCTGAAATTATGGCCCGGCTGATCAAACGCTACAAGATTGCCGGCAATTACACACCCGCACAGATCCGTACGATCGTTGGGGTGCGCTATCAGATGGAATCAGCGGGTTTTTCATACACCTATACATACACGTTTGCCAAAAATGTGAGCCTTAACACGGTCAACCGACTGTCGGAAAACGGCGGCAATATCCCAGGTGTCCTCATTACCCAGCAATACACCCGCAGCTACACAAGCGATACGTTCGCGCCGTTCATTATCGGCACGGTCAGCCCGATCTCGTCTGATCAGTGGAATAATACGCAGGACCCTTCGGCCAGCTTGAAAAACAAAGGGTATTCCATGGATGATATGATCGGCAGCGGCGGCGTAGAGAGTAAAATGGAGCAATATCTGCGGGGCACCAATGGTACGCAGAATGTTTTAATCAACAAAGCCAAAGAAATCGTTGGCACCGAGACGGCGACAGCGGCCAAACCCGGCGACAACGTGGTGCTTACGATTGACGCCAACTTGCAGCAGATTGTGCAGGATGAACTTCCGGTCGTCATCAACCAGGTGCGTGCCGCCTCCGGTGGCAGTACACTCAATGGCGCGGATGCCGATGCGGGTGCTGCGGTGGTGCTGAACGTAAAAACCGGCGAGATCCTTGCCATGGCCAGCTACCCGACGTATACACGCACACAATACACGCAGAATTATGCCGCGCTGAGTCAGGACAGCAGCCATCCGCTCCTCAACCGCACGATTCAGGGTACCTATCGGCCAGGTTCTACCTATAAACCCGTGACAGCTATTGCCGGATTGATGTCCGGGGTGATTACACCTACCGAAACTGTCTATACACAGACATGGTGGACTAAATACGGCGCCCATTTTTATGACGATACAACCAACTCCAGTAAAAACGTTGTCACAGCACTTGCAGCTTCCAGTAACTACTTTTTTTATACAGTGGCAGACCGCCTGTATATGTCCGGACAATTGGCTAAGCTCGAAAGCGCCGCCAAAGCACTTGGGCTTGGCCAAAAATCCGGCGTCGAGCTACCCGGTGAACTGTCCGGCGAGATTTCCGGTCCCGCCGATACCAAAGCCCGCGGTGGAATTTGGTATCCCGCTGACGCCGCACAGTCTGGAATTGGGCAGCTCAACAACCTGTACACGCCCCTCCAGCTGGCACAATACGTGGGCGCTATCGCAAACGGTGGCACCTATTACAAGGCGCATATTGTAAAAAGTGTGAAATCTTATGATAATCTGCAGACCATTGTTGACAACCAGCCCCAACTCGTCAACTCGGACTTCAAGATTACGGATTCTGTCATCCAGATCGTCAAGCAGGGAATGCTACGCGTGACTGAGGGGAACGACGGTACGGCATCGAGTGTGTTCCAGAACTTTCCCGTCAAATTGGGAGGCAAAACCGGTACAGCGCAGACCAATAACAGGCAGAATTATAACGGTGTGTTCATCAGCTTCGCGCCGTTCGACAACCCGGAAATCGCCGTGGCCGTGGTGGTGGAAAAAGGCCATAACGGATTCCAAACCGCACCGGTCGCCCGCAGCGCCTACAACTATTATTTTGTGGGTGACCAGCAGTTCACGACGGATGCGCTGCCAAGTGTGTCTTCCCCGCTTCCAGCGGCAGCCGGCTCCCTGCTACCGTGATATTGGCTGCGGGACTTGCAAGGTTTTTTTCAAGCTGCGGATAACGGATTTTGCAAAGCCAGCCGGCGCAGAAACCGAATGCTGTCCGCTTTGTATAAATGCATGAGCTTACGCGGCTGCACCGCGTTTTTTTAATCCACATTTCTTTGACTAAACGCCCTGCCTGTGATAGAATGATAAATGGTTTCGTTTGTCAACACCTGCAGGCCGAGGGGCCTGGTTGAAATATGATACGGTATAGGTAGAAACAATGGGTAAGGTGATAGCGGTCACATCGGGAAAAGGCGGAACCGGTAAATCGACCCTTGCGGTTAATTGCGGCATGGCGCTTTCCCTTCTTAAAAATAGAGTGTTGCTGATTGACACCGATGCAGGTCTTCGCGCGCTGGATATCATGCTGGGCATATCCGATCGGGTGGTTTATGATCTCGCCGATATCCTAAGCGGGCGGTGTGAACCGGCGAAGGCCATCGTCAAAACGCCATGGGGGCGGCTCTCCCTGCTGCCCGCGCCGGTTGTGGAGGACGAATGTGACTCTGCGGAAGCATTGTCTGAATTGTGCAAGCAGCTCAGGCAGTGCTTCGACTTCATCTTTCTGGATTCTCCGGCGGGTATGGGCAAATGGGCGCGCGCTGCGGCAGCAGCGGCCGATCAGGCCATTCTGGTCGTCACCCCCGACCCCGTCTGCATTCGCGACGCGGATCGTATGGCAGGGCATGTCCTTTCACGGCATGTGGATGATATCCGCTTAGTCATCAACCGCGTGCAGCCCAACATCCTGCGCAAAAAGCTGGATGGCGGCTTGGATGTTATCATCGACGCGGCGTCTGTGCAGCTTATCGGCATCGTGCCGGAAGACAGACAGATTTCCTTAGCTGCCTATGACGGAAAACCTGTGGTACAGACGCTGCATACGCGCGGCGGCGCCGCAGAAGCGTACTGCAACATTGCGCGCCGACTGTGTGGCGAAGATGTCCCGCTGATGGATATCTGAACCACGAACCCTTTGCAAGCCGGACAATCGGCCCAACCGCCCTTCCATTCCCGGCACGTACAAACACATGGAGGTTTGCACTATGAACATTGCCCTAATCGCACATGACGCTAAAAAGGAACTGATGGTGCAGTTCTGCATCGCTTATTGCGGCATTCTCAGCCGGCACACCATTTGCGCGACCGGTACCACCGGCAAACTGGTTGCGGATGCGACCGGCCTTGACATACAGCGCTTTTTAGGCGGCAGTCAAGGCGGCGACCAGCAGATTTCTGCCCGCATCGCCTGCAACGAAATAGACCTGCTGCTCTTTTTCCGCGACCCGCTCACACCCAAACCCACCGAACCGAAAGAAATGAGTATGCTGCGTCTCTGCGACGTGCATAACATCCCGTTGGCCACCAATATCGCCACTGCGGAAGTATTGGTGCGTGCGCTCGACCGGGGTGATTTTGACTGGCGCGATATTGTGAACCCCAAAAGTAAATAGCATGATCTGCAAGGCGGGCGTTGTGCCCAGCCCCGCTCGGGAACGCTCCCGGGACGGGGCGTTGTTCTGTTCAATGCAGAAACGCGGCAATCCGGCTCGTCTTGCTTTGTTGATATCCCACAAATGTGCCTCTTGCAGGCTGCCCATTGCACACAAACCGGATAAAAGGAGAACACGATGGCTAATCTTTTGCACGCGCCGCGCGGCACACTCGATGTGACGCCGGATCAAACTTACAAATGGCGGCATGTAGAGCAGACGGCCCGCAGCGTTGCCGCCCGGTTCGGGTTTGAGGAAATCCGTTTCCCTACCTTTGAATATACGGAACTGTTTGCGCGCGGTGTGGGAGACACCACAGACGTGGTGCAAAAGGAAATGTATACATTTGAGGACCGCGGCGGACGCAGTATCACCTTGCGCCCGGAGGGCACGGCTTCCACTGTGCGCGCTCTGCTGCAAAACGGTATGGCGGGCGGACCGCTGCCGCTGAAATTGTTTTATCTGATCTCCTGTTTTCGAGGCGAACGTCCACAGGCAGGCAGATTACGGGAATTTCATCAATTTGGCGCGGAGTTGTTTGGCGCGGCAGGCGCGGCGGCGGATGTGGAACTGATCGAACTGGCAGGTTCCATCCTGAAAACGCTGGGCGTCACCGGCCTGCGGTTGGAACTGAACTCGATCGGCTGTCCGGAATGCCGCAAACAATACCACGCCGCCTTGCGGGACTATTTTAAGGCACGCGAATCCGAACTTTGTGAGGATTGCAAGGGCCGTCTGGAGCGCAACCCCATGCGTATCTTGGACTGCAAGGTGCCGGCCTGCAAAGAGATTGCCAAAGACGCGCCGCTGGTGCTTGACTATCTCTGCGAGGACTGTAAAGCGCATTTCGAGGAGGTCAAGGCACGGCTTGACGATGCGGGGCAAGCGTTTGTCATCAATCCGCGCACGGTGCGCGGGCTGGATTATTATACCCGCACAGTCTTCGAGTTCGTGGATGAAGCACAAGGGCTGACAGTCTGCGGCGGCGGGCGGTACGACGGATTGGTTTCCCAGCTCGGGGGACCGTCACTGCCGGGACTGGGCTTTGGTATGGGACTGGAGCGGCTGCTTATCCTAATGGAAGCGCAAGGCTGCACGTTTCCGTCCGCACCAAGAGGGCTGGTCTACATTGCGCCGCTGGGGGCGCAGGCATCCCTGAAAGCGGCGGCGCTCACCCGTACGCTGCGGGAGGCAGGCATTGCCGTCGAGACTGATCTGGTCGCCCGCAGCGTTAAGGCACAGATGAAATATGCGGACAAGCAGGGCTTTGCCTATTCCGTTGTCATTGGGGATGCGGAGTTGGAAAAAGACGAAGCGACACTCAAGTCCATGCGGGGGGACGGTGCGCAGGTCGTGCCGCTCACGCCGGACGCATTCCGCACTGCCGTGTGCGCGGCCACGGCGCAAACTAAACAGGAAGAAGGCTGACCCATGGCGGATACCATGCAGGGACTGAAACGAACGGATTATTGCGCGGCATTTACGGAAAACGATGTGGGGAGAGAAGTCGTTGTCTGCGGCTGGGCCGCCAAACGACGCGACCTCGGCGCATTGCTTTTTATTGATTTGCGCGACCGCAGCGGCATCTTGCAGCTGGCGTTTGGCGACCAGACCGCCCGTGCTGTTCTGGAAAAGGCGCAGACGGTGCGCAATGAATATGTGCTGGCTGCCAAGGGGACTATTCGCCTGCGCGAAACGCCCAACGACAAGCTGCCAACCGGTAAGATTGAAGTGGCGGTATCGGAACTGCGTATTCTTGCCAAGGCCGACACCCCGCCGTTTGAAGTGGCGGACGGCGGCGCGGTCAAAGAGGAGATGCAGCTGCGCTATCGGTATCTGGATCTGAGGCGGGCGGAGATGCAGCGGAACCTGTTAATGCGCCACCGCATTGTCAAGTCCGCACACGATTATTTCGACCGCAACGGATTTATTGAGATTGAAACGCCCAACCTCATCAAAAGCACACCGGAGGGCGCGCGTGACTATCTGGTGCCCAGCCGTCTGCACGCAGGCAAATTTTATGCCCTGCCGCAGTCGCCGCAGCTCTATAAGCAGATTCTGATGTTGTCGGGCTTTGACCGCTACATGCAGATTGCGCGCTGCTTCCGCGATGAAGACCTGCGCGCTGACCGTCAGCCTGAATTTACCCAAATTGATTTGGAAATGTCGTTCGTGGACGAGGATGATATTATGACCATCAATGAGGGGTATGTCCGGCAGGTGTTCCAAGAGGTGCTTGGCAAAGAGGTGCCCACACCATTCCAACGGATGCCCTATGATGAAGCAATGGCGCGTTTTGGCAGCGACAAGCCGGATGTGCGCTTCGGCATGGAGCTCCACGACCTATCTGAAACCGTGAAAGGCTGCGGCTTCGGCGTGTTTGAGGGTGCGCTGCAGGGCGGCAGCGTGCGTGCCATCACGGTGGATGGCGGTGCGGACAGCTTGTCCCGCAAGGAGCTTGATAAGCTTGCAGCATTCGTCAAGGATTATGGCGCCAAGGGGCTGGCATGGCTCAAGTTGGGCGATACAATGAACGCATCCTTTGCCAAATTCGTTTCAGAAGACATGCTGGTTGCCATCTCGGCGGCGGCAGGCGCAAAACCCGGCGACGCGGTACTGATTGTGGCGGATACCAACTCCACGGTGGCCTGCACGGCACTCGGTGCGCTGCGTCTGCACCTTGCCGTCAAATTCGACCTGATTCCCAAAGACACCTTCGCTTTTCTGTGGGTGACCGATTTCCCGCTGTTCGAGTACAGCGAGGAGGAGGGACGGTATATGGCAATGCATCACCCGTTCACCGCCCCGGCGGAGGAGAGCCTTGCCAAGCTGGAGACCGACCCCGGCGCCTGTTACGCCCGTGCCTATGACATGGTGCTCAACGGCGTGGAAGTGGGCGGCGGCTCCATCCGCATCAACGACCCGGATTTGCAGAAACGGATGTTCCGGGCGCTTGGCCTTTCGGACGATGTGGTCAAACAGCGGTTTGGCTTTCTTACCGAAGCATTCCGGTACGGTGCGCCGCCGCACGGCGGAATGGCCTATGGCCTTGACCGGTTGGCTATGCTTATGCTCGGCTGTGATTCTATCAAGCAGGTCATTGCATTTCCAAAAGTGCAGAATGCCTCCGAGTTGATGGCGGGCAGCCCCGATGCGGTGGAGGAAAAGCAGCTGCGTGAGCTGCACCTTTCTGTTTCTCCGGCAAAAGATATTTAAAGACTATTCACATTTTACTGATTGGTCTATGATAATATAAAAAGTATGGGCCCGGGCAGGGCAGTACCGGAACAAAAATCGGGAGGGATCTTTCCAATGATTGAAGTCAGCCACCTCACCAAGCGGTATGGTGAAAAATATGCCGTGCGTGACATCAGCTTCGATGTCAAGGACGGTGAGATTCTCGGCTTCCTTGGTCCCAATGGGGCAGGCAAATCCACCACGATGAACATTCTCACCGGTTACCTTTCTTCTAATGAGGGTACGGTGAAGATCGACGGTGTGGACGTACTGGAACAACCACTCAAAGCCAAGAAGAACATCGGCTATCTGCCGGAACAGCCGCCGCTTTACCCCGATATGACTGTAGATGAATACTTAACGTTCGTTTTCGGGCTCAAGCAGTGTAAGCTGGGGCGGGAGGCGCATCTTGCGGAGATCTGCGGATTGGTGCGTATCCAGAACGTGCGGGGGCGGCTCATCCGTAACCTCTCCAAAGGATATAAACAGCGTGTGGGCATCGCGCAGGCGCTCATCGGAAATCCCGATGTGCTGATTCTCGATGAACCCACTGTGGGACTTGACCCCAAACAGATTATTGAGATCCGCACACTGATCAAACATCTCAGCCGGAAGCACACGGTCATTCTCAGTTCTCACATCCTGCCCGAAGTGCAGAGCGTGTGCGAGCGTATCGTCATTATCAATGAAGGACGCATCGTTGCAGACGATACCACCGCCAATCTCTCCAGCCAAATCTCCACCGACCACAGGCTGATTGCACGCATCGCGGGACCGGAAAACGAGGTGCGCGATGCACTCTCCGAACTGACGGGCGTGCGCAAATGCGTTTCTCTGGGCGAGCATGAAGCGGACAGCCTTGACTGGCAGATCGAATGTGACGCGGGGCAGGATATCCGGCGCGCGCTGTTTTCCGTTCTTTCAGCTAAAGAGTGGCCGCTGCTCGCGCTCGATACCGGTGAACTGACGCTGGAAGACATCTTCCTGCGGCTGACCACCGACAGCACCGTGCTGCCGGCGAAGAGGACTGCCGCAGACAATACGGCAGAGGAAACGGCGCCTGAACAGCAAGGGGAGGATGACAACGCATGAGTGCGATTTTTAAACGCGAGCTGCATACCTATTTCACCACGGCGTCTGGCTATGTGTTCCTTGCCGTGTTTTACGCGCTTTCCGGGTTCTTTTTATTTTCGGTCAATCTGGCGGGCAGCACCACCAATCTCGGCGGGCTGTTTTCCGCATTGCTGCTCGTTTGGGCCATCCTAATCCCCATCCTGACCATGCGCTTGCTCAGTGAGGAACGTCGGCAAAAGACGGATCAGCTGCTGCTCACCGCGCCGGTGCGGCTGTTCGATATCGTGTTCGGCAAATTTCTCGCCGCGCTTACCATCTTTGGCGCGGGAATCGGCATTGTGGTCATTTACGCACTGGTGCTGGCTGGGCTTGGAAGAGTAGATTTTTGGGCGACGGTGGGCAGTTTTATCGGTATCATTCTGCTCGGTGCGGCGCTCATCTCGATCGGCCTGTTTATCTCCAGCCTGACTGAAAATCAAGTGGTTTCCGCTGTGGTCAGTTTCTTTATCATGCTCATCCTGTATTTAATCGACATCATTTCCTCAGCGGTCAACAATGCGGTTGTGTCGGCCATTGTGACGAATATCTCGATCTTTTCACGGTTCAAGAATTTTTCGCTGGGTGTTTTTAACCTTGGCGATACCGTTTTTTATATCAGCGTGGCGGCTCTTTTCCTGTTTCTGACCGTCCGGCTGCTTGAAAAAAGAAGATGGGCGTAAGGAGGGTACAGAGAAATGGCCAAACAAGAACAAAAGAATGAACAGACCCCAAAGACATCAAAAAAATGGAAAGCACCGGCATTTGTGCATCAGCGCAGCTTCCGTTATGGCAGCGCGGCCACAGCTTTCACCATCATTTTCATCGTGGCCGTCATTCTCGTCAATGTGCTGGTCACGGCACTCAGCGCCCGGTTCCCGCTCAGTGCGGATATGACTGCCAACCACAAGAACCAGCTTTCCGCCAAATCCATCAGTTACATCCAGAAAATCAACCAGGATATCAATATAGACATCCTTGCGGATCAATCTGCCTATACCAATGCGCCGAATTATAATTCCTGCTTGCTTATCATGCAGCAGTACGCGCAGCATAATTCCCATATCCACATCAATTTTATCAATCTGGATAAAAGTCCGACCTACGCTGCCAAATATCCGAAAGAAACGCTCAGCGCTGCGGATATCATTGTTTCCAGCGGCAGCAATTATAAGCACATTGCGTCGTCGGATTTGCTTACCACATCAAGCGACAGCACAACCGGTTCCTCCACGGTGACAGGCAACAACACCGAGCAGCAGATCGACACAGCCATCGCTTATGTGACTGCCAAATCGCTGCCTACCGTGATGGTCTCCTCCGGTCATAATGAAACGGACAGTTCTTCGCTGACATCCCTGATGCAGAAAAACAATTATCAGATCGAAACCAAAAATCTGTCGACCGATGGCGTGGATCAAAACGCGAAGATGATCATCATCAACGCACCCACAGCCGATTTCACGGCAGACGAGATTACCAAGCTCGATACGTTCCTGACCAACGGCGGCAAGTATGGCAAAACCGTATTTCTTGTCTTCGATCCGCAGCAGGCATCCATGCCCAATCTCGAAAGTTTTGCGGCAAAATGGGGCATCGGCGTCGGCACCGGCGTGGTCTATGATACGACCAACCGGTATCAGGACAGCTACTTTAACGTGCTGGAGGGACAAACCAACAGCACCTATGTGGGTACGCTGCAAAGCGGCCTGCACGCTTATCTGAGCGTTTGCCGCCCGCTCAGTCTGCTGTTTAACAGTCAGGACGGTGTAACCACCGCGTCCATTGTGGCTACCGAAAGCACGTCTAAACTGTGGAATCCCGGCACCGTCAACAGTTCAACTGCTTCAAGTTTCCAGCCGGCCGACAGCGATAAGGCAGGCCCGTTCAATGTGTTTGCCGTGGCAACCAAGACGGCGACTTCGGGTTCCGAATCGGTCAAGTCGAATGTGTTGGTGCTCGGTTCCACCAATTTCTTCAACTCGTCGGTCATTGCGCAATCCAGTCTGACCAACTCTACGATTTTGCTGAACACGCTCAGCAATGTCATCGGCTTTAACCCCGGCATCACTGTGGAGGCAAAAGACCTCACCTCGCAGGCGCTCACCATTACGTCCGGTCAGGCTGTGGCCATCGTGGTGATCTTTGCCATCCTGTTGCCCATTGCCGTGCTGGTCACCGGTCTTGTTATCTGGCTTAGGAGGCGTCACCAATGAACCGTCAGGCACGCAACATCGTGATCGCTGCCTGCGTGGTGGCGGTGCTCGGCGGCAGTGTCCTTTTGATTAACACGCTGTCGGGTGCGAAAAAGAATGCTTCCTCTTCTGCGTCCTCCGACACATCCTCCACCGCGAGTTCCATCAGCTTGCTTTCCATCAAAAGCGGCACATTACAGTCGCTGCATGTGTTGAACGCGGCAGGCGGTTATACGATCACCTTGTCCGGCGGCACGTACACCGTGGACGCATTGAAAGATGCTCCGTCCAACCAAGCGGCAATCCAGACTAAAGTCAATGATGTGCTGGGGCTGAAAGCTACCGCACTTATTGCGAAAAATGCGTCTGACCTCGCTGCCTATGGCCTTGCCTCACCAGTTGCTACGGTGGACATCCACACATCTGATGGGAAGACCACCACTGTGAAGCTTGGAAACAAGGCTCCGTCAGGCAATGGCGTGTATGTTTTGAAGCCTGATACGAACGATGTTTATATCAGTTCCACCATGATGAACGACGACTTTTCGCAATCGGCATTGCAATATGCCAGCACGACGGTGTCGTCAATGAGCGCATCCGCCAACCTGAGTGCGTATAAATTTGGCGGCACGGCACGCACCACACCGTTTACCGTTGCAGTAAAACAGCAAACATCTTCCTCAGGCACGAGTTCTGCCGCCGCGAGCAGCGCGACTTACACATATGCGGTTTCACAGCCATTTGCTTATGATGCCAATAGCACCAACCTTGGCAAGATCACCACCGCTTTACAGAGCTTAAGCGCCACCAGTGTGGCCAGCGTGGACGTGTCGGCAGACACACTTGCCAAATATGGTCTTCAAAATCCAGCCTATACTCTTACCTATACGGTCGATGGGCAGGATACAACGCTTTCGTTCGGCAATGCCGATGCGAGCAGCAATACGGTTTACATGACCATTAGCGGTAAAAAGGCTATCTATCAAGTGGATACCTCGTCTGCGGCTGTTTTCTATAATTATCAGCTTTCGGATGTGTTGACCACGTCGATCTTCACGTCTGATATTGACTCGCTCAAAACGCTGACTGTCCAATCCGGCAGCGAGACGCACGCCTTTACGTTCTCGGGTTCCGGTGACAAGCTGGTGGTGACGTCGGGCGGCAAAAAATTGGATACCAGTAATTTCCGCAATTATTACCAGACGCTGCTGGCTGTCACCACACGCGGTGGCGCCGATAAACCGTCCGGTGTTTCACCGTCCATGACCATCACTGCCACCTATAATGACAACACACCGCAGCAAACCATTGCATTTCTGCCGATTGGCAGTGACAAAGCGTTTGTGCAAATCAACGGGGTAGGTGCTTTGTATGTGTATAATTCGCAGATTACCCCCTTGCTGACGCTTGCACAAAATTTGGAAGCGGGCAAAACGGTTGCGGCACCGTCGTAAGCTGTGTTTTACATCGTATAAAAAGGTCTCGCACTGGATAAAAGTGCGAGGCCTTTTTATACGATAAGCATTTTTACGACAAATCATAAACATACCCATTTATGATTTGTCGCCGGGTTTAAAGATCAGTGCAACAAGGTAACCGAAGAAGATAGCCGCCGCAATGCCGCCCGCCGTGGCAATGACGCCTCCGGTGAACACGCCCAGAAATCCTTTTTGCCGTACAGCTTCGTGCACCCCATTCGCCAGCGCATACCCAAAACCGGTCAAGGGTACAGTCGCACCTGCCCCACCGAATTTCACCAGCGGCCGGTACAGCCCCAATGCGGTGAGGACTACGCCTGCTGTCACAAAGGTGACCAGAATGCGCGCAGGTGTCATTTTTGTTTTGTCGATCAGGATTTGTCCAATAATGCAAAGAATGCCGCCAACTAAAAACGCCCGTAAATATTCCATATGCTCCTCCCGTTCAACGGCTGGTGGACAAATGCACGGCATGTGCCACCGACGGGATGGACTGTCCTTGCTGCACACTGGTCGGACTCATCAGCACGCCCGTAGCCATAAAAAGCACCTCGTGCAAATTGCCGCTTTTCATATTGTTTAAAATGTGGGAGCAAAGCACCGATGCCGCACAGCCGCAACCGGAACCACCGGCGTGCACATCCTGTTTGTCCCGGTCGTAGATAATTAAGCCGCAGTCGTTATAATTTGCGCCCAGCGTGACGCCCTCTTTTTGCAACAGTTGGCGCAGCAGATTGCTGCCCACAATGCCAAGATCTCCGGAAACAATGAGATCGAAACTGTCCGGTGAGATGCCGGTATCGTCAAAATAGTGCTGCAAAGTGTCCGCTGCCGCAGGCGCCATTGCCGCCCCCATATTGCTCAGGTCCTTAATGCCCAGATCAACTATGCGGCCAAATGTCAGCTCTCGGATATAGGGTCCGTCGCCTTCTTTATTTAGAATAACGGCACCTGAACCGGTGACTGTCCATTGTGCGGTGGGTGACCGCTGACCCCCATATTCCAGTGGCAGACGGTATTGCCGCTCCGCCGAGCAGAAATGCGACGATGTGAGCGCTGCCGCTACATTGGCAAAGCCGCCTTCCACAAACACAGATGCCATTGCCAATGATTCCGACATGGTGGAACACGCGCCATACAACCCCGCAAACGGGATGCCGGATTCACGCAGCCCGTAGCTGGTGCTGATACATTGATTGAGCAAGTCGCCCGCGAAAATGATATCCACCGTGCCCGGGGTGATGTTGGCTTTGCGCAGCGCCTTGTTTAGCGTGTCACTCTGCATCCGGCTTTCCGCCTTTTCCCATGTTTTTTCCCCAAAAGAGGTATCCTCTTCAATCTGGTCGAATTCATCTGCTAGTGGACCTTCGCCTTCCTTTTTGCCGACAATGGATGCATAACCCATGACTGACGGCGGATGATCCAACCGAATCGTATACCGTCCAACTCTTGTGGCCATACGCTCCCCTCCTTTTTGTCTGATGGATGTTTTGCTTTAGAAAATGCGAATAGCCGGCCTGAGGACTGCGCTGGCCATATGGTTCGCTGTGTACCTTTAAAACAGTTTAAAAATCCATAAAACAAATCCATATAAAATAGACGCCGTAATGCCATAAACCAGTACGGGGCCGACAATTGTGAACATCTTTGCACCCAGTCCCAAAACGAATCCCTCGCTTTTGAACTCCAGAGCGGGGGAGACGACCGCATTGGCAAACCCTGTGATTGGGACAAGGGTACCGGCTCCCGCGTATTTTGCCAGTTTGTCGTATACATGTAGCCCCGTTAAAAATGCGCCCAAAAAAATCAGTGTGATGGTTGTCGCATTGGAAGCATCCAATTCTTTTAAACCAAAATGTTGATAGATGTTGGTCATAATCTGCCCGACCGTGCAAATCGCCCCGCCGCTTAAAAAAGCCCAAATGCAATTCTTTACAATTGGCGAGTTTGGCGATTGGGTGTTGGTCATTTGTGCATATTGCTTTTTTGTGACTGCCATAAAGCAACTCCTTTCTGCGTTTTCCCAGAAGACGGTAAAAGCTCTTCATTATTTGCACAACGTTATTTTTACCATCCGTATAGATGCCTATGCGCTACATTTTTTGTATCATTTGGAAATCGCAGCACCGTTCGGTTGCATTCACACGTACTTTTAACCATGTTTTGCATTAAAAATTGCATTTTTAAAAATTATGGTTGTCAAGCGTATTTCGATGTGATAGAATAAAAAATAATCATTAAAAATCCGTAGAAGAGATATTTGCTTGCATTCTGTCAGGAATGCAACAAGGGCGTCCAGTGATCGTTTTGACCTGCAAAACGTATCCGGATGTTTTTTTATACCATCCGTTGGAATCAATCGGGATTTTTACGGGAATCATTGATTTTACAGAGAACAGTTGCGAAAGGGGTTGTGCACAGGTGCTCAATACAAACACCGGTGAAAAGTTTTTAAAAGAGGGCTTGACTTTTGATGACGTTTTGCTGATTCCGGCCAAATCCGATGTGGTTCCGCGCAATGTGGATGTCCACACGCGTCTTACTAAAAAAATACGCCTGAACGTCCCAATCATGACGGCAGCCATGGACACGGTGACAGAGTGCAAGATGGCAATCGCCATTGCACGTGAGGGTGGTATCGGCATTATCCATAAGAATATGTCCATTGAGCAACAGGCTGAAGAAGTGGACAAGGTAAAGCGCAGTGAAAACGGGGTTATTGCGAATCCATTTTATCTTTCCCCGCATCACTTGGTTCGTGATGCCGATGCTCTTATGGGCAAATATCGCATTTCAGGTGTGCCGATTTGCGAGGACGGCAAACTGGTGGGGATTATTACCAACCGCGATATGCGTTTTATTACGGATTTTGATACCAAGGTCAGCGACGTTATGACCAAGGAACATCTGGTTACGGCACCTGTGGGCACCACGCTGGAACAGGCGAAACTGATTTTGATGAAACACAAAATCGAAAAACTGCTCATTGTAGACGATCAGGGAAAACTCAAGGGCCTGATTACGATCAAAGATATCGAAAAATCGGTGCAATATCCTGCTTCGGCACGTGACGATAAAGGTCGGCTGCTTTGTGGTGCGGCGATCGGTGTGACCGCAGACGTGCTGGACCGTGCGCAGGCACTGGTGAAAGCGCAGGCCGATGTGTTGGTGCTCGACAGTGCGCACGGGCATTCAGCCAATATTCTGGATTGTCTGAAAAAAGTGAAGCAGCATTTCCCGGATGTGCAGGTCATTGCAGGCAATATTGCTACCGCGCGTGCGGCTGAAGAATTGATTGAGGCGGGCGCAGATGCTGTAAAAGTCGGTATTGGTCCCGGTTCCATCTGTACCACCCGTATCGTTTCGGGCATCGGGGTTCCCCAAATCACTGCTATCTATGATTGTGCCTGCGCGGCGGCGAAATACGGTGTGCCGGTCATTGCGGACGGCGGTGTGAAGTACTCGGGCGATGTGGTTAAAGCGCTTGCGGCAGGAGCTGAGTCGGTCATGATGGGTTCGCTGTTTGCCGGCTGCGAGGAATCTCCTGGGGAAAGCGAAATTTATCAGGGGCGCAGTTTTAAAGTATATCGAGGCATGGGCAGCCTTGGCGCGATGAATTCTGGCAGCAGAGACCGTTATTTTCAGGAAAATGCGAAAAAACTGGTGCCAGAGGGTGTAGAGGGCCGTGTTCCTTACAAAGGGCCGGTTGCTGATACCGTCTTCCAAATGATTGGTGGGGTGAAGTCTGGTATGGGTTACTGCGGCTGCCACACCATCCCGGAACTGCAGGAAAAGGGCCAGTTTGTCCGCATTACTGGGGCAGGCTTGAAAGAAAGCCATCCACATGATATCTATATCACAAAAGAGGCACCAAACTATTCGCTTAATCCTTGAATGGATTTTGACTCTATATAGACGTGTTTGCTTTGCATCAATATTTATGAGAAAAATGTTGACAGGCTCTAGAGGGATATGATATAATATACATCGTCCCTCGGAGAAAACAGCGTGTCGAAATGACACGCTTTTACATGGCGGCATAGCTCAGTTGGCTAGAGCATGCGGTTCATACCCGCAGTGTCGTTGGTTCGACTCCAACTGCCGCTACCAGTGAGCATTCGGTTATCCGGATATGCCACGTGATGCAAACTTGTTTCCCATGCACGTCATTATATAGTCGGCCCGGTGGTCAAGCGGCTAAGACACGGCCCTTTCACGGCTGTAACAGGGGTTCGATTCCCCTCCGGGTCACCATACAAACAGCGGCGTGGTTATTCCACCCGCTTCTATTGGGACGCATAGCTCAGCAGGTTAGAGCGCTTGCTTCACACGCAAGAGGTCTTGGGTTCGAGTCCCGATGTGTCCACCATGAATCC
>NZ_JBDNLG010000013.1:18357-45391 GCF_047718355.1 Ethanoligenens sp. | reverse complement strand
AATTAATATATTCCCCTCTATTTTATATTGACCCGTATTATTATACGTGCTACGATATGAGTCTGGGGGCGAAATTTAATGCTCAAATCGGGCTGCGTGGCAGATGAGCCAACCGTTCTGGGTGCTCTAAAAATACGCAAACAATCGTTAAGGACGTCCTATCCCGGAACCAAAAGGCCGTCTCAGATTTGCGTAAATTGCCCCCTGGCTATATTGGCCGTGGGACAATCGTGAGGTGCTTTATGAAATTAAAAGATCGGTATAGCTTTCCTGCTATATTTCATTATGCCAATGACGGCATCAGCATCTCGTTTCCAGACCTTGCTGGTTGCCTTTCGTGTGCCGACACAACTCAGAAAGCCTTTGTAAATGTATCTCAAGTACTCCAGAATGCGCTAGTCGAGCAACTTGGCTTGCAAGATCCCGCCCACCCACAGGCGTGATGCAGTCGACTGCAAAAGGAGATTCCATATGATTGCGATTTACGCGCGTCAGTCCGTCGATAAAAAGGATTCCGTAAGCATCGAGGGGCAGATCGACCTCTGCAAGCGGGAATGCGATGGGGAATATACCGTCTATCAAGACAAAGGATACTCCGGGAAAAACACCGACCGCCCGGCGTTCCAGAAGCTGATGCAGGCGGTAGAACGCGGAGAAATCAGCAAGATCGTGGTGTACCGGCTCGACCGCATCAGCCGCTCAATCACGGATTTTGGTTCGGTGTGGGATACGCTCCGGGAGCATGGCACGGAATTTGTGTCGGTCAATGAAAAATTCGACACATCCACCCCGGTCGGCCGAGCCATGGTTTACATCATCATGGTGTTTGCGCAGTTGGAACGCGAGACGATAGCAGAGCGCATCAAAGATAACTACTACCAGCGCGCCCAGCGCGGGGCATACCTCGGCGGCCCGGCGCCCTACGGCTTTGACATCGAGCGCACAACAATCGGCGGTAAGGCGGCATCCATGTTGGTACCCAACAAGGATAGCGATACTGTCAAAGAGATTTTCCGTCGATATTCCAACGGTAGGCAAAGTCTCGGAAAAATCGCGGCATGGCTTACGGAAATCGGCGTACCCGGCATTGGTCGCAAGACATGGGACAATGTATCTATCGCGCGCATCCTGCACAACCCGTCCTATGTGCGCGCCGATGCGGATGTCTATTTTTATTACAAGCAGCGCGGGGCGATCATGTACAACGATGTGGGAGAATACACCGGCAAACACGCTCTGTGGCTGTTTGGCAAACGCGACCGGAGCGCCGCAAAGTACACCAGTATGAACGAGCAGCTTGTGGCGATCGCACATCACGAGGGCATCATCGACGCGCAGATATTTTTGGCCTGCCAGCATCAGATGGCTGAAAACAAGCAGATCAAGCGCACCGGCAGCGGCAAATATTCGTGGCTTTCCGGGCTTATAAAGTGCGGATACTGCGGGTACTCGATGCGCGTGGTCAATGGCCGCGGGCACCTCTACTTCGTTTGCTCTGGAAAAACAAACCTCCACTTGTGCACCGCCAAGCACGAGCACGCTCAAGTGCCATATGTAGAGGCGGCACTGATTCCGCGCGTGCAGGAGCAGATTGACAAGATGAAGGACTCCCCTGTCGCCGAAGACCGTCGGGGCGATGCGCACAATGCTGAAAAAATAGAGCTTGCAAAAATCGAAGAGCAAATCGGAAACCTGCTGGATGCTCTTGCAAACGCAAATGGTGTGGCCATGCAGTATATCAACGAGCGGCTGTCAGTGCTTGATCAGAAAAAGCGTGACTTGCTTTCCACTATCGGTGCCAGTCGGCCGACTATACCCGTGCAGCTTCCAGACCGTCCATTTTCAGAGCTGGATTTCGAGTCAAAAAAGCAGCTCTGTCAGTCCCTTATCAACAAGATTTTGCTGACCAATGCGGAGGTAACCGTCGACTGGAAATATTGATAAAACCCGCATACCTATGCACTTTATCTGCCACATTATTTCTATATCTAATGTTGATAGTTTAGATTGGAAAGGAATACCGGCAAGCGCAATCCAACAACGTGTATTGACAAAGGTTCGTCCGGGCTCCATTATCCTATTCCATAATGCGGCGCTGCACACGCCTGAAGCACTGCCCGGTATCCTCGACAGCTTGCAGAAAGACGGCTATCAACTGGTGCCAATATCCCAGCTGATTTATCATGGGAACTACACAATCGACACGCAGGGCAGACAACATGCAAGTACTACATCTTCTGAAAATAGTCAGTTGACAACCTCGTCCAGCAGTCCCTCTTAAAGTCCATAATGAGGAATCCTACAATTACCGTCAATAAATTTGCCTTTGCTCCCGACAAAAACAATTTATTTCTACACAACTTCTTCAATTTATGATACTATTATATGCGAACTTCGTTTTGCCATATGCGGTACATGGATAGAGGAACGCTTATGATAGTACAATCCATCAAGCATCTGGATGCTTTAAAAATACAAGATGACACGACTGGCACCGTCTATTACGGCTGCAATCAGGAATGGTATGGAACAAAGTGGCAAAGGCGCTCGGGATGTGGGCCGACCACCTCCACGACCATCTTGCAATATCTTTATGCCACACGTAAAAACATGGTGCCAACATTGCAGACCAAAAAACTCTGCCTACAATGTATGGAAGACGTATGGCAGTATGTCACGCCGGGACCGCAGGGGATTTCCTCCACACAAAAATTGTGCAAAGGATTGGATGCTTACGCCGCCGCAAAATCCATCCGATTCCAAACTGATGTTTTGGATATTCCTCGCTGTCGTACAAAACGGCCGGCGCTTTCCAGTGTCCTGTCTTTTATAGAAAGTGCACTCAGCAAAGATGTGCCAGTCGCCTTTCTAAACCTCCACAATGGAAAGGAACCTGCTTTGGACGCTTGGCATTGGGTCACCATTGTATCTCTGGAGTATGAATCCGCGGGTCGGACTGCATTTACTGGCATATTGGACGAGGGACTACGCAAAAATATTGATTTTGCTGTTTGGCTTCGCACAACCGCATTAGGCGGCGGCCTGGTTAGCTTTGATTTTGCTTAAACAATACGCATGGTTTGCCTGTATTGGCGTCTCTCATCACCTTTTTTACAATCAGAATCAATCTCCGCTGTAAGGCGGAGGTTGATTTTTGCGTTGACCTCAAAAACCAATTCGCTGTTAAAAGTTTCAAATATCTATTGAAAATGATTCTTGTTATCTATATAATAGGCATAGAATACTTGCCATGATTCTACAGGCAGCAGATAGATTGGAGGCAGTCATCATGAAACTGGTACTCATTCGGCACGGTGAAAGCGAATGGAACAAGCTCAATCTCTTCACCGGTTGGACAGATGTGGAACTATCAGAAACAGGTGTCAAGGAAGCGCAGAATGCGGGCAAATTGCTTAAAGACGGCGGCTATGATTTTGACATCTGCTACACTTCCTATTTAAAACGCGCCATCCACACGTTAAACTTCACACTGGAGGCACTCGACCGTGAGTGGCTCCCGGTAGTAAAGAACTGGCGGCTGAACGAACGGCATTACGGCGCATTACAGGGCTTAAACAAAGCCGAAACAGCTAAGAAATATGGTGAAGAACAAGTAAAAATCTGGCGACGCTCCTTTGATGTGCAGCCGCCGGCACTGGAAGAAAGCGACGCGCGCAGTCCACGCAATCAAGAGCAGTACCGAGCAGAAAACAAGACAGAACTGCCATTGGCAGAAAGTCTCAAAGATACCATTGCCCGAGCAGTGCCCTATTTTGAAGATGTCATCAAAAAAGACATGCAGACGGGTCAACGTGTGCTGATTGTGGCACATGGAAATTCTATTCGCGCTCTGGTCAAATATTTTGAGGATCTTTCTGCAGACGAAATCATGGGGGTCAATATCCCCACCGGTATTCCGCTCGTGTACTCATTTAGCGATGCTTTTCAAGTGACCGACAAACGCTATCTGGGAGATGCCGCCACTGTCGCAGCAAAAATGGACAGCGTTGCTAATCAAGGCAAAGTAAAATAACGGACGGCTTTCTCCGAACATACAAAATGCCTATCTTAAAAATGTTTTTTAAGATAGGCATTTTGTATACATCAAGGCACAAGTTTGCTCCAACTCCGTGTTTTTTCAAAATGTTTCGCCAAGTTCTCAGCTTCTTGAATGGTATCCTCATCATATCCCATAAAATGAAGCAGCCGGATGGCATTCTTTGTGGTAGCCCGCCCTTGGTGGATTTTGTAACTGAATTGAATACGTTCGTCGGTAATCTCTTCTGTAAAATGAAAATTATCATATAACGGGGATAACATCTCGGTCAGCTCGATATCGTGCGTTGCAACCAGTGCCATACAGTCATGCGCGGTCAGGTCATGCAGGATGGATGCTGAAGCTGCGATGCGTTCCACCGTATTGGTGCCTTTTAAAATTTCATCAATCAGGCACAAGGTATGCACACCGGTCTTCAATCCATCCAACACGCGCTTGAGCGAACGAATCTCGGCGATGTAATAGCTCTCCCCCGCTTCCAGGTCATCCCGCACTGCCATGGAGGTCACTACAAAAGAGTACGGCATTTGCAGACGTCCCGCAAGGCAGGTATGAACCGTTTGTGCCAGAATGGCATTGATGGCCAGCGCTTTCACAAAAGTCGATTTCCCTGAAGCATTGGAACCGGTGATAAGCGCACTTTTGGAAAGCGTCACGCTGTTTGCTATTGGATTTTCTAACAAGGGATGCACCATCCGTTCCATCACGATGGCATGCTCCGTGGAAAATACCGGGGTTGTAAAGTAAGGCACACTTTGGCGATAGGAGGCAATTGCAATGGCGGCGTCCATCCTGCCGATTCCACTGTAAACCGAAAGATATGCCTCCCGATGGCGACGGATATGAGTAACCAAACGCCCATAGGCCACGAAATCCAGCAAAAAATACATCCTAATGTATTCCCAAATGCTATTGGCCTCGCCGGACATACCGCTTGGCAGCAAAAACTGCGTCAGCTTTCCCATGCGTGCCAACGGTTTGATATCTGCCTTCCACGTTTCCGCTGCTGGCGGAAATCCTGCCATATTCGTCGCTGCCAAATGCTGCCCGCAGCCCGCCATCGCCTGAATATAATCCACCGACCGCAGCTGTGCTTCCACACCGGCGTGCAGCTTGTAATAAACGACCATATTGAGAACGGTTATTCCGAGAAAAAAAGGCAGTCCTATAGCGTGCAGAACAATCAGTGAAATAATCCCACAGGCAGCCAGCACCGACAAGACAGGATAAAGCGGTGCATATGGCAGCACACGCTCCTGCAAATTATGAAAGAAATCAACCACACCGTTGTCGGTGGACTTTCCCAGTCGTGCAAGAAAAAACCGCGTCTGCGCCCGTTCTTTCTCATGCGTCTCGAAATACCGCACAATTTCTTCCCATAGGCACAGCCGCTCCCCTTGCAGATCGGGCAGGCGAAGCACACTGTATAAGTATTCTTCCCCCACGCTGCAACAGGTATGGTTCAGCTTGGAAAACAGGCGGTTCATATCCAGATCGCTCCATGTGGTATCGTCTATCGCAAATACCGCGTTTTTTCGCTCATGCCTCCAATAGGCGGCAATGCAGTCAAGTGAGCCGGAATCATCCACAATGCTGCGGGGCTGACCATAACTTTGTGCAAGAAGTCGCCGTAGTTTGCGCCGACGAAACAGGTTACTGAAGAAATTGACCAGTATGATTGCCAAAATTACGGCGGCTATCACACAAACGAGTACCCATGGGCTAATCTGTTGATTCATATGTCTTTCCCTTCTGTTGGACAGCGTAAGCCGCGTGCTGCCGTATGATTATCCTGCAAGCCCGCCCCCGGAAGTAATATGCCGTATCCGACCGTTTTCCATGCGGACAACCAATCCTCCGTGTTCATCCAGATCAATTGCCGTGCCAAGACTCTCCGCGCCCGCGTCCAGCACCGTCACCAGACGGCCTATCGTTGCGGAATGGCTTTTGCAATACGCAAGAACCGTGTCTACGCCTCCATCGGACAGATACGCGTGTTCCAATGCATTCACAATCGCACAAAACACCTGTTTGCGCGATTGTTTTTGCCCAGTTTCCAAACACAAAGAGGTTGCTTTCTCTGTGAGTGCAGGCAGAAAATCCGCTGCTGTCTGATTGACGTTGACCCCAATTCCAAGCACAATATAGTCAACGCGATCAATTTCCCCGCTGCTTTCAGTCAGAACCCCACCGATTTTTTTTCCATGCAGCAAAATGTCATTCGGCCATTTCACTTGTATGCCCTCGGCTGAGGCCTCTAACGCCTGCCCAACAGCCGCGCAGGCCATCTGTGTGAAGCACGGTGCCGCAGGCATATCCATTGCAGGACGCAGGATAATCGACATCCAAATACCTTGATAAGGTTGACAGTCCCATTGGCGCCCTGCGCACCCCTTGCCACCCGTCTGCATTTCCGCGACAACAATTGTGCCTTCCGGTTCCCCTTGTTCCGCCAGTCTTTTTGCCTCACGGTTAGTGGAATCAATGGAATCAAAATGCACGATTCTATGCCCCAAACTACGTGTTTCCAGCAGTTCTTTTATTTCCTCATAGGTCAGAATATCCGCGCATGCCGTTAATTTATGGCCATGGTTGGATACCGATTCAATGCCATACCCGTCCTTCTGCAGCTGCTTGATGGCTTTCCACACGGCAGCTCTTGTCACGTCCAGTTGCTCACTGACTGCCTGTCCGGAAACAAACGCGCCCTGATTTTCTTTGAGGATATGTAGTATTTCATCTTTTATCATAACAACCCCACCGCTTCGCGGAATGTATATTGCACCATCTTATCGTGTATAGTATAGCACATCGCCATGGGATATTGACAGGATTCCAGAAAGATGATATAGTTCTTAATTGTAAACTTAAAAATTTATTTTAGTTTACAATTCATCTTTATCGGAGGTCTTCCCATGGCTATAAAAACCAAAAACCTGATCCTGGTCGCCCTGTTTGCCGCGCTGACTGCGGTGGGTGCCTTTATCAAAATCCCCATTGGGCCTGTACCCATCACGCTACAAGTTATGTTCACTGCACTTGCCGGGGTTTTGCTTGGACCGTACCTTGGCGCACTGTCACAAATTGTTTACGTTGTTCTGGGACTAGTTGGTCTGCCAATCTTCACGACCGGCGGCGGCCCGGGTTATGTCCTGACACCCACTTTCGGCTATTTGATCGGTTTTATCGTTGCAGCATTCATCATTGGCCTCATTACACGACGCCAGCAAAAGCTCTCGTTTCCGATTGCCCTGCTGGCCTGTCTAATCGGCCTGCTGGTGATCTACGCGATTGGCGTGCCGTATCTATATCTGATTTTACATAATGTGGCACACACGCCGCTTCCCTTTTCTAAAACAGTGATTATTGGATTCGTAGTTTTTCTGCCGGGCGACATCGCCAAAAGTGTGCTGGTATCGTTGCTTGGCGTGAAGATTTTACCCATTCTTCGGCTCAACCGCAATCATTAAGGAGAACTCAATTTGTATCAGAAAGTGCGACAATGCGCGGAAACGATCTTAAACGGAGGCTCCATTACCGAAAAGGATGCGCTTGCTTTATCCGAGGTGCAAGGGAGCGATTTGTTCCTGCTTTGTGCGTTTGCCAATAAAATCCGCGAGGTGTTCACCGGAAACACGGTAGACCTATGTTCTGTCATCAATGCGAAATCCGGCAGATGTTCTGAAGACTGCGCATTTTGCGCGCAATCGGCACGGCATCATACCGGTATCAGCTGTCACCCACTGCTGAACGAAGAAACCATTGTAGAAATGGCGGTCAAACGGGAACAATCGGGTGCAAAACATTGTGATATCGCCACAAGCGGTTTGGGTTATACCGGAGATGAAGCTGATTTTCAGACCATCCTGCGCGCGTTCAAACGGATGCGGGAAAAAACTTCATTGACATTATGTGCTTGTCTGGGCACTTTAACAGAACGCGCCGCACAAGCTCTAAAGGCATGCGGCGTGGAACGTTACAATCACAATTTGGAAACTGCGCGCAGCTTTTATCCAAACATAGTGACGACACATGGATATGACGAACGGGTGCAGACCATCCGGTTTGCCAAACAGGCTGGCATGGAGGTTTGTTCGGGCATGATTATCGGTATGGGGGAATCAATGGCCCAACGCATCGAACATGCGTATCTGCTAAAAGAACTAAACGTGGACGCCATTCCGATCAACATTCTGAGCCCTGTGACCGGCACACGGATGGAAAACCAAAAGCCACTGGAGCCACTGGAAGTTTTAAAAAGTTTTGCCATCATCCGTTTTATACTGCCGAACAAGAACCTCCGTTATGCGGGTGGGCGCGAAAACGCCCTTAAATCGTTGCAGCCGTTTGGGTTGGTCGCCGGGTTAAACGGAATGTTGATCGGCAATTACCTGACCATCGGCGGACAATCTGTCTCCACCGACAAGGAGATGCTGGACGCACTGCAACTGTCCTATTAACCGTAATTCCAAGTTTTAAAACCGGCACAAGACAAATATAGACAGATGACATATCACGTTCACATTTATGTCACAAATGTGGGGTATTCTATAGATACAGCCTTTTCATTCATCATCCTCTTTCTCTTTTCATATGTTTTCATTTTTCCGGCCAGCAGGCCGGTTTTTTATTTCTCCTAATATAAGTCAACCTTGGCATGGTTCATTGCAAAAGATAGCGGGCATGTGTATAAAAACACATGCCCGCTATCAAAAGTCAACCATATCGTCCGCCTGGCTCGTCTGCCAGAACAAACAAGCAGCTAATATTATAAGAGTTTATACTTCTCAGCAAATGCGGTGACAATTGCACGCACATCTTTTGGCGATTTGCAATCTGCCACACTATCTGCCAACGCACGGCAGGCAGCAAGATCCAACTTACTGAGGATGTATTTGGTCTGTGCAATTGCGCCGGCCGCCATACTCAGTTCATCCAGGCCCAAGCCTACCAGCAAAGGCACCGCCAACGGGTCACCTGCCATGCCGCCGCACATGCCAACCAAAACATTGTGCGGTTTTGCGGCCTTGGCAACCTGTCCAATCAATTTGATGACAGCGGGATTGAAGTAATCGTAGAGATAAGAAATCTTTCGGTTACCACGATCCACCGCCAATGAGTACTGTACCAGATCGTTCGTGCCAATACTGAAGAAATCCACTTCCTGCGCCAATACATCTGCCATCAACGCGGCGGACGGAATTTCAATCATGATCCCGACTTTAATGTCGGTGTCATAGGCGATCTGTTCTGCGTCAAGCTGCGCTTTTGCTTCCGCAAGCACGGCTTTCGCGTCCATCAGTTCATCATAATTGGAAATCATGGGGAACATGATTTTCAGTTTGCCAAATGCACTGGCGCGCAAAAGAGCACGCAACTGCGCAAGAAACAATTCTTTCCGATCCAAGCAGAGTCGAATAGCACGGTATCCCAAAAACGGGTTTTCCTCTTTGGGGATATCGAGATATTTTACTTCCTTGTCCCCGCCGATATCCAACGTGCGAATAATCACGTCGCCGGGTTGAGACGCTTTAAAAGATTCGGCAATCTTTTTGTATTCCTCGAACTGCTCTTCCTCTGTCGGCGCGGATTCCCTCGAAAGGAAAATCAATTCCGTACGCATCAAGCCAACAGCCTCTGCACCCTGCGTCAAGCCAAACGCCGCATCCTTTGCAGAACCGATGTTGACAGCCACAATGATACGTTTGCCGTCGGAAAGAACACCTTGTTTTTTGGAGAACGTCTCAAAAATGGCAAGTTGCTCTTGCTCTTTTTTATATTTTGCTTCATAGGTCTTAACTGTTTCTTCGTCAGGGTTCAGAATACAGATGCCTTGCGCACCGTCAAGAATGATCGTATCGCCATCCTTGATTTCGCTCAACAGTTCCGGAACACCTACGACAGCCGGAAGTCCCATGGATTTCGCAAAAATAGAGGTGTGTGCTGTTTTGCCGCCCTTTTCAGTAGCAAACGCCAACACAAAGTTTTGATTCAGCTGAATGGTGTCGGATGGGGAAAGATCATCAGAAATCAAAATCACTTGATCGTCAATTTCGGACAAACTGCCGCTTTTCACCCCCGCCAGAATACCCAACAGGCGCACACCCGCGTCACGTACATCCGCCGCACGTTCTTTCATATACGCATTCGACATACCGGCAAAGATCGCTACAAACTGGTCGGTAACCTGCTTGACCGCCTTTTCAGCCGACGCGTTCTTATTGCGAATCAATTTCTCGATCTCCGGGACATAGGCCGGGTCAGCAAGAATCGCTTTCTGCCCTTTTAAAACGCCAAGTTTATCTTTGCCAAGCACCTCGGCAGATTTGGCAATCAAGCTATCCACTTCATCGGCTGCGGTTTTGACCCCTGCCTGAAAGCGAGCAATTTCCGAATCCGTCTCTGACGGTGCGATATCTTTACTAGTATCAATTACAGGATGCAAATAGACATAAGCTTTCGCGATGCGAACGCCCTCGGAAACTCCAATGCCTGTATAGGTTTTTTGTGCCATGTCTTTTCCTCCACTACCGCGCAGCGCGGCACAGGCAAAAACCGTTTACTCGCCGAAATTGGAAAGGAACAGTTTCTCAACCGCCGCCAATGCGTCGGCTTCGTCATCGCCCTCGACCACTACCGTAACAGATTGGTTGTAATCCAACCCAAGGCTCATCAAGCCAAGGATGCTCTTGGCATCGGCTTCGTTATCGGAGCCATCTTTTTTGACGATGATTGATGAGGAAAACCCGGTGGCGACCTCCATCAATGCTTGCGCGGGACGCAGGTGAAACCCTTGTTTACAGCCAATCGTAAATTTCTTTTCCAACATTGTATACACATTCCTTCCATTGTTCGACATTTCATAAAATATTAAGCCGTGCATAGGCAAGGCTAAAATCAATGCGAAAATCGGTTAAGACCCCGTGGACAACGGTGTCCTTCCTCAATCCTCGATCTTCGTAACGGTCACGAAGTGCAGTGAGTCAAGCACTTCGGGTTTGGTGCAAATCTGTGTACCAGGTTTGGATGCCGTGATTGTGCCCGCCGCAGTTGTAATTTTCGCAATGTCATACAGCGAGTCACCACGCACGATAGAATAGGCAAGCGAACCCACCATGGAATCCCCTGCGCCGGTGGCACTCTTCACCGGAATGTCCCAGGAATCAACTTTAAATGCTTCGTGTGCGTCTGCCACCACGGCACCGTCCGGACCCATCGACACAATCACAATGCTGATACCTGCGGCAATTAGTTCTCTGGCCGCCGCCAGCACATCTTTAGGTGTCTTCAGAATGCGCCCGAGCAATGCCTCCAACTCATGGATGTTGGGCTTGACCGCATACGGAATACTTTTCAAGCCTTCTGCCAGCGCTTCGCCGTCTGCATCCAGAATGGTTTTGACATGCTCCGTTTTTGCCATGTCGATGCACTGTGCGTAAAAATTCTTGGGCACACCCGGCGGCAAACTCCCGCTCAAGACCGCAACTTCAGAATTTTTGCAGAGATTGCGGAATTTTTCCTTGAATTTCTCCAGGTTCTCCGGTGACACTGCGGCGCCGCTCTCGTTGATTTCAGTGGTCTTGCCCGCTTTCTGGTCAAAAACCTTGAGATTGGTGCGTGTTTCGCCTTCAATCTCCACAAAATCCGCCGGAAGCTGCGCATCCTTCAAAAAGTCTACCAGCTGGCGGCCTGAATTTCCCGCAACAAAGCCCGTGACAGTAACGTCGGTATCAAAGCTATGCAGCACACGTGCCACATTGATGCCTTTCCCACCCGGATCCTGCCGCGATTCCACCACCCTGTTAAGTCCATACGGCTCTAGTTCTTTAATCGCGATGGTCTTGTCTATGGAAGGGTTCACGGTGACCGCAATCACTTTTCCAGCCATATCATACACCCCCTATGTCCTGTTGTCCATTCTTCTGCGAACATTTTTTTGAATTCTCCACCAAATACAGGCAGACGCCACGATTGACAAATTCCATCTTCTGCTCGTCGGTGATTAAATCGCTGGTTATGCAGCCGTCAATCTCTGAAAGCATTCCGAATCGTGCGAATGATACGCGGCCAATTTTGGTATGATCCGCGAGGACGAATACCTGCTCCGAGACTTGCATCATCTTTTCCTTAACAGATGCTTCGGAGATATTCGGGGTGGTAAGCCCCATGTTCTTTTCAATTCCGTTGGTTGCTATAAATGCTTTATCAACCCGAATGCGGCCCAAGAAACTTTCCGCCACAGGCCCGACCAGCGCCATTGTGTTCGGGCGGAGCGTACCGCCGGTAGACATAAGTGTTATGCCCGAATAAGGCGCCAATTGCTGCAACAGCAGTATAGAATTGGTGACGACCGTCAGGTGCTTAAATTTCGAAAGATGGGGTACAAGATACAGTGTGGTTGTACCGGCATCGATAAGGAGAGATTCCCCATCCTCAATCATTGCGGCAGCACGTTCCGCAATGCTCTGTTTTTCTTCCCGGTATTGATCCTCTTTTTCACTGTACGTCGGTTCAAACCCAACAGATTCTAAACACACAGCGCCGCCATGCGTCCTTTTGAGCAATCGCCTTTTTTCAAGCTCGTTCAAATCGCGCCGGACAGTCGATTCAGACACGCCGAATAATTCGCACAGCCTGTGTACGGATGCCCGCGTGTTGCTTTGCACATATCCGGCTATTTTTTGCAGGCGTTCTTCTTCAAACATATAGAACCGTTCGCTTTCGGTCATTTGATTGTTTTTGGCTGCATTTTTGATTGTTTAAGACCGATAATAGTTTATCACCCACCCCGTACTCTGTCAATAGTTTCCGTAATAAATCTTACTATATTATAACGATTTGTATAGAGTGCCTACGGGTATGCCTGTTTGGTGTAAATTTCGTTCATCCGCTTATTTTGCTTGGATAAACGTTTGCTCATTTCCCCATGATTTGATTGACAGCATTTGCAATCCATCTTATAATGAAATGCAGAATCGCAGGAGGGTAAACTATGGACAAACTGCTTGATAAAGCATATGAACCGTCTGCTGTGGAAGACCGTATCTACCAATTCTGGTTGGACGGCGGTTATTTTCATGCGGAAATTCATCCAAATAAAAAACCATTTACCATTGTAATGCCGCCGCCCAATATCACCGGGAAGCTGCACATGGGACATGCGTTTGAGGACACACAGCAGGACATCCTCATTCGCTTTAAGCGAATGCAGGGATTCGAAGCGCTTTGGCTGCCGGGTACCGACCATGCTTCCATTGCCACCGAGGCCAAAATTGTGGCCGCCATGGCAAAAGAAGGTCTCACCAAGCAGGATATCGGCCGTGATGGCTTTATGGAACGCGCGTGGAAATGGAAAGAGACTTATGGCGGAAACATCGTTGCACAGCTGAAAAAGCTAGGGGCGTCCTGCGACTGGGAACGTGAACGCTTTACGATGGACGAAGGCTGTTCCGCAGCCGTGCGCGAGGTATTCCTCCGCTTGTACGAACAAGGGTTGGTCTACCGCGGTGAACGTATCATCAACTGGTGTCCACACTGCAAGACGACCATTTCGGACGAAGAAGTAGAATATGCCGAGCAGGACGGTCACTTCTGGCATCTGCGCTATCCGTTATCCGACGGCTCTGGCTGGCTGGAATTGGCAACCACTCGTCCGGAAACGCTGCTGGGCGATACCGCCATAGCCGTGCATCCGGATGATGAACGGTATCAGGCGTTCATTGGCAAGACCGTGATTCTGCCGCTGGTAGGGCGCGAAATTCCGGTCGTGGCAGACACCTATGTCGACCGTGAGTTCGGCACCGGCGTGGTTAAAATTACGCCCGCGCACGACCCGAACGATTTCGAAGTCGGGCAGCGGCATGACTTGCCTATCATCAACGTAATGACCGATGACGCACATATGAATGAAAAGGCCGGTAAATACGCCGGGCTGGAGCGGTATGAAGCGCGCAAGGCTGTCGTTGCCGATTTGGAAGCAGGCGGTTATCTTGTGCGCATCGAGCCGCACAAACACAACGTCGGCACTTGCTATCGCTGCCAAACCACCGTGGAACCCCGTATTTCGCAGCAATGGTTTGTCAAGATGAAGGAACTGGCCAAGCCTGCCATTGATGCCGTGCGGAACGGCGATACCCGTTTTGTACCCGAACGGTTTGAGAAAGTTTACTTTCATTGGATGGAAAACATCCGCGACTGGTGTGTTTCCCGCCAACTTTGGTGGGGTCACCGCATCCCCGCGTGGTATTGCGCCGATTGCGGGGAAACTGTTGTCGCACGTGAAGCACCGACGGTTTGCCCCAAATGCGGCGGCAAACACCTTGCACAGGATGAGGACACCTTTGACACCTGGTTCTCGTCTGCACTGTGGCCGTTCTCCACGTTGGGCTGGCCGCAGCAAACACCGGAACTGTCCTACTTTTATCCCACCAATGTATTGGTGACCGGCTATGACATCATCTTTTTCTGGGCAGCGCGGATGATTTTCTCCGGTATCGCCTACACTGGAAAAACACCGTTCCATACGGTGTTGATGCATGGACTGGTGCGCGATGCCAAGGGCCGCAAAATGTCCAAATCACTGGGCAACGGGGTCGACCCGTTGGAAATCATCGAAGCTTCCGGTGCGGACGCCCTCCGCTTTACATTGGCTACCAATAATAGCCCGGGAAATGATTCGCGTTTCATGCCGGAACGCGTGGAGTCCAGCCGCTTTTTTGCCAACAAGATTTGGAATGCGGCGCGGTTCATCTTGATGAACATCTCCGGCGATGAAAAGGGGCTGCCTGCCACCTTGGCAATTGAGGACCAATGGATTCTGAGCAAGCTCAATACGCTGACCAAAGACGTTACAGAAAATCTGGAACGGTTTGAATTGGGCGTCGCTGTGCAAAAGCTATACGATTTCCTTTGGGATTCGTTCTGCGACTGGTATATTGAACTTTCCAAATCCCGTTTGCAGGCAAGCGGCGAAACAGCAACCTCGGCAAAACAGGTGCTGGTGTGGGTGATGGAACATACGTTGCGTTTGCTTCATCCTGTTATGCCCTTTATTACCGAGGAAATTTGGCAGACGCTGCCGCACGAGGGCGAGACCATTATGCGCAGCGCATGGCCGGTTTACGATCCCGCCCTTGCCTTTGCGGACGAAGAAACAGCGATGGAACGCGTAATGAACGCAATCCGTGCCATACGCAACCGGCGTGCGGAGATGCGTGTACCGCCCTCCAAAAAAGCCAATCTTTATATTGAAACAGAATTTGCAGATATTTTCACGATGGCTGCGCCGTTCTTTGAGCGTTTGGCTTCTACCGCATCTGTGCAGGTTGGCACAACTTTCGACATCGACAGTGCAGTGCGCATCGTGACCGATGGCGCAGTCCTCTATATTCCAATGGGTGAATTGGTGGATAAGGAAAAGGAAATTGCCCGGCTCGAAAAAGAGAAGCAAGGCTGCGAAAAACAGCTTGATTCCATCCATACAAAATTGCAGAATCCTGGTTTTGTCAGCAAAGCACCTGCGCGGGTGGTAGAATCCGAAAAAGCGCGTGCGGAAAAATTAGCTGAGAAGGTCACGCTGTTGCAGCAGAACATTGCGGAACTGCAAAAATGAACGGGCTGAATGGTTTGCACGATGCACTTGTCGTGCATTCCTTCATGATTCTACCCACTATTTAAACCATTTGTTTCAGGACTGATAACCTCTTGAAACCGAACACAGAAAGAAGGAAAAACAAATGGTATGGAAAGATTCGCTGTCCGTCGGGATTGAACTGATTGATTCCGAACACAAAGAACTGATTCGTGCGGTCAATGAATTGTTTGACGCCTGTATGCATGGAAAAGGTCGCGCAAAGATCTCGGAAACCGTCACATTTGTGGAAGACTATACGGTGAAACATTTTGGAGACGAGGAAAAGCTTCAAAAAGAGTACAAGTATCCGGACTATCCGGCGCATCATCAACTGCACCAAACTTTTGTAAACGATCTCAAGTCGTATAAGGCGCAGCTGGAAAAGGACGGCCCTACCGTCCAACTGGTTGCCAAGTTCAATACATTTGTTTCTACCTGGCTGATCAAACATATCAGCGTCGAAGATAAGAAGATCGGCGTATATATCCGTTCCATAGAAAAGAAGTAAACAAAGACAATCTTGTTTATCTATCTGTTTGAGGTATGTTCCGTTGACCTATCAAGAAGCATTGGCTTATATCCACTCTACTCTTCGTTTTGGCAGCCAGCCCGGTCTTTCCCGGATTGCCCGGTTGCTGGAACAGACAGGAAATCCGCAAAACCGTCTGCGGTTTGTCCACGTGGCGGGCACCAACGGCAAAGGTTCCACCAGTGCCGCCATTGCGGCCGCGCTGCGCGAAGCCGGATACCGTACCGGTTTGTATATCTCGCCTTATATTGAAGATTTTTGCGAGCGTATCCAGATTGACGGCCGCTATATCGCGTATCAGGAACTGGCGGACGAGTTGGAACAACTCCTTCCTTATCTGCATACGGGCGAGGAAGAACATCCAACTGAATTTGAGATCATTACCGCGCTGGCTTTCGCCTATTTTGCACGACATTCCTGCGATGTAGTGGTATTGGAGGTCGGGCTGGGCGGACGTTTCGACGCAACAAATATTATCCACACACCGCTTGCTTCGGTCATCACTTCAATTTCTCTCGACCACACTGCTATTCTTGGCGGTACATTGGAAAAAATCGCGTTTGAAAAAAGCGGTATCATCAAGCCGGGCGGTGTAACAATCACCAGCCCGGGACAGGCTCCCGCTGTGCTGGATGTTATCTCCAAATGCTGCGCAGAACGCGGCAATGCGCTCCACATCCCGCAAATTGAACGCGTAGAGATTAAGCAGGAAAGCATTGACGGAACAAAACTCTGTTATGGCGGTCAACCGCTCACCATCCCGCTCTGCGGCAGACATCAGATTTCCAATTTTCTGACCGCTTATGAAACACTCCGCGTTTTAAACACACGGGGGCTGAATATCTCCATGCAAAAAGCGGTGGATGGCATGGCGCGTGTCACTTTTCCCGCCCGGATGGAGCGTCTGCATACTCGTCCGCTGATTCTGTTGGACGGTGCGCATAATCCGGCCGGCACCGCCGCACTGGCTGATGCAATCAAACGCTTTTTAGCAGAAAGACCCATTACCGTCATCATGGGGATGCTTGCGGACAAAGATTATGCAAAAGGCATTGGCAACATCGCGCCATTGGCCACACGTTTTATCGCCGTGCGTCCCGACAGTCCGCGTGCGCTGGATTCTTGTGCAACTGCCCGCACGGCGTCCGCTTTCTGCGCGAATACATCCTACTTTGATATTTTAGAGGATGCGTTTACAGACGCGCTGGCACACACTGGTGCAGACGATGTCTTGCTCATCTGCGGTTCTCTCTACCTGGCAGGACCAATGCGACGGATAGTACGCGCGTATTTCCACAAAACTTAGGCAAAATATGCGTAACAAAATGATGTTCGACAAATTTCCCTTTGCATATTTTGCCAAATCCTTTATCCTTATGGATAAGGGATTTTTTATGCGCTCTTTCATGCCGCACACCGGGCACTACTCCCAATACTCCCAAAAACATGTGCGCCATGTGAAGATGCAGCAAATCCGTTTAGAGGTGAGAACATGGCATTAAAAATGGAAAACGACGCGCACGTGCTGACGGTCTATCTGGATGGAGAGATTGACCACCATGCAGCCAGAGGTATTCGAGAAGAAATCGATACGTCTATTGAGCGGGTGCATCCCGACGCCCTGGCGCTCGATTTCCGTGGCGTAACATTTATGGACAGCTCCGGTATTGGACTGGTCATGGGGCGATACCGCGCCATGCAGCCGTTCGGTGGCATCGTCACAGTCAAAAACGCTTCAATGCATATCCGCAAGGTGATGCGGCTCGCAGGGTTGGACAAGCTGGCCCATATTGAATAAGGTTACATAAAATAGTGCGCAGCAGCGCATGGAGGTGTCAAACTGATGAAACCGCTCAATGAAATGAAAGTGCAGTTTTCCAGCCACTCCGTTAACGAAAGTTTTGCACGGGTAGCTGTGGCGGCATTCATCGCACAGCTCGACCCCACGCTCGACGAACTGGCCGACGTGAAAACAGCTGTTTCCGAAGCGGTCACAAACAGTATCGTGCACGGTTACCAAAACGATATCGGCGTGATCTACCTCACCGTTAAAATTTACGAGAACGGTCGCATTACCGTAGCCATTCGTGATAAGGGCTGCGGCATCAATGATGTTCGCAAAGCGATGGAACCGATGTTCACCACCAGCAGCGGCGGTGAACGCGCCGGACTTGGATTCACCGTGATGCAAAGCTTTATGGACAAGCTGCGGGTGCGTTCCCGTTCGGGGTTTGGCACCACAGTTGTCATGGAAAAAACACTGAATCAACGTCAGGATACTTGACGGAACGATAGGCGGTCTAAACCGCGTCTGGAGGAAAGACCATGCCAGTTCCAAAGAACGACCGCGCATTGTTTATCCGCGCGGGAAAAGGGGACGCGGCAGCACAGACCCAACTCATAGAGACAAATCTTGGTCTTGTACATGCCGCCGCTCGGCATTTTTCAGGCAAAGGCATCGAATATGACGATCTATATCAGGCAGGCTGCATGGGCCTTGTAAAAGCAGTCTCGGGGTTCGACATCACACGTGGTGTGCAATTTTCCACCTATGCTGTGCCGGTCATCATGGGGGAAATGCGCCGTCTGTTTCGGGATGACGGCCCCATTAAAGTCAGCCGTTCGCTCAAAGAGCTTTCGCTCAAGGCCACGCGTGCCCGCGAGAAGCTCAATGCCCGTCTGTGCAGAGAACCAACATTAAACGAGCTGGCCGCAGAGTTGCAAATTGAACCCGCCGAGGCCGCGCAGGCACTTGAAGCCGCCGCTGCACCGCTCTCTTTGACTAACAGCCGGGAAAATGAGGAGGACGGGCAGACAGACATTCCTGTCGCCTGCGAAGAAGACGCCCTAATCGACCGTCTGGCGCTCAAAGACGCACTGCGCACCCTGCCACCGGAAGAACGTCTGCTGATTTTACTGCGCTATTTTAAAGGCAAAACACAGACAGAAACCGCAGAAGTCCTGCATATGACACAAGTGCAAGTCTCACGCAAGGAAAAAAAGGTACTTGCCCTTTTGCGAGACCGACTACTCGAATAGTGCTCTCTTTAAGTGCTCAGACAGGAGCGAACCCATGAAACTGCACAAAACAGGCGGGAAGACAGATGTGACACATGTCTGTCCTCCCGCCTGTTTTGTGCGATAAAAACCCACCGGTTGCGTTCATTCGCCCAAAAGCGGTATAATAAAAACCATCCAGAGTGAAACAATCCCTTGCTTCATCATACAACTCAATATGGGTTCCTCCTATGTAAGCAAGGCGCAAAAACGGATGGGCAATACAATGCGATTTTTACATACAGCAGACTTACACATTGGCAAACGCGTGGGTGAATACAGTCTGATTGAAGACCAGACCTATATTTTGAGTCAAATTTTGCAAATTATTGACCAAGAGCAGCCGGACAGTATCCTGCTTGCAGGGGACATTTACGACAAAAGTGTTCCTTCCGGTGAGGCGGTGGAGGTCTTTGATACATTTCTGACTGCGCTGACAACACGGGATTTACCGGTCTTCCTCATCAGCGGTAACCATGATTCTCCAGAACGTCTGGGTTTCGGCAGCCACATTTTCCAAAGAAATCAAGTGCATATCGCGGGCGTTTTTGACGGTGCCCCCCAAAAGATTACGCTGACCGACACGTTCGGACCGGTCAACATCTTTCTGCTCCCTTTTTTGAAACCAGCTGCTGCCGCACCTTTTTTTCCAGAAATGTCATTAGACAGCTATACAGATGCCGTGTGCGCTGCGCTTGCCGCCTGCCCGGCAGACTCCGCCGCACGCAATGTGCTGGTAGCGCACCAATTTGTAACCAGCGGAGCGGCGGAACCGGCGCGCTGTGACTCGGAAACCATTTCCGTGGGCGGGTTGGATAATGTGGACGTATCTGTTTTTGACGCATTTGACTACGTCGCGCTCGGTCATCTGCACGGACCGCAGCGCATCGGACGGGACACTGTGCGTTATGCCGGTTCCCCGCTCAAATATTCGTTTTCCGAAGCGCGGCAACATAAATCCGTCACACTGGTCGAACTCGCTGAAAAAGGACAAGTCTCATTGCGCATGGTTCCCTTGTCCCCTCTGCGGGACATGCGGGAAATCAGAGGGCCTATCGCGGAACTGCTGTGTGCCGCCGCCGCCCCCACACTGGATTACATCCATGCCACCCTCACCGATACAGAAGATATTTACGATGCGGTGGGACGGCTGCGACAATCCTATCCAAACCTCATGCGGCTGGATTTTGAAAATGAGCACACGCTGCCGAACACGCCCTCTGAAAGTGCCGCGTCGGATATTGCACAGAAAAGCACGCTCCAGCTCTTTTCAGAGTTTTACAAAAGTCAAAACGGCACGGCACTTTCTGATGAGGAACAGGCTGTATTGGCGCAAGTCCTGCGAGAAATGGAGGAACAAGCGCGATGAAACCATTGCATTTGACCATGAGCGCATTTGGCCCCTATGCAGAACAAGAGGATGTCCCATTCGATTCATTTGGAGACAGCGGCCTGTTCCTTATCACAGGAGACACCGGAGCCGGCAAGACGACGCTGTTCGACGCGATTGCGTTCGCACTCTACGGAGAAGCCAGCGGCACTATCCGCACACCGGACACTTTGCGCAGCGATTTCACCCGACCCAACTGCAAAACGTTCGTCACCTTTACGTTTCTGCACCGTTGTGCTGTATACACCGTCACGCGCAATCCAAAATATGAGCGGCCTAAGAAAAACGGGCAGGGCATGACGATCGAAAATGCGGACGCGGCGCTCACGCTGCCGGATGGCGCGGTTGTTACGGGCAGTCGGGAGGTAACTGCCCGTATGGAGGAACTGCTCGGCATCACAGTCGGGCAGTTCCGGCAGATTGCTATGATTGCACAGGGTGAATTTCTGCGCCTGCTGTTGGCTGAAAATCGGGAACGCGCCGCCATTTTCCGTCGCATTTTCCAAACAGGACTATATCTTTCCATACAGGATGCGCTTAAAGCTCGCGATAAAGACGCGCGTCGGCGCTGTGAATCGAATGCACAGGCCATTTTGCAATGCCTAAATGGCATTCTGCCGCCCCCCGCGGAAAATACGTCCGCATTGCAGGAACTGCTTGCCAGACAGGACGTCCATGCCGCGCTGGATATCAGACAAGCCTTGCGGGACTGCAACGAGCAGGACGCGGCGGCGCTTCAAACCATCGTTCAACAAGTGCAAGCGTTGGAAAAAGCCATCGCCAAACAGATTGAAACACGGACAAAGGCGGAGGCGGTCAATCGTCTGTTTGCGGAAAAAGACCATGTAATCGGCCGCCAAAACGAACTGGCGGAACGTGCTGACAGCATCGAAAAGCAAGAAAACGTCCTGCTCGCTTCCGAAAGAGCGCTCTACCATGTCAAACCCACATATGACGCATATACGCGAGAGGAACACGCGCAATGCCAATTGATGGAAAGCATACGTGTCCAGACGGAGGCCCTCGCCGCACTCGAGCCCCAAGTTGAACATTCGCGTGCAACCTATCAGACCTTGCGCGCACAATTGCCTGTAGATGAACAGCGCACCGCCGCCATCGACCGCCTAACCAAAACGCTGCCGCAATACGCACAGCTGGAATCACTCATTCAAGAGGATGCCAAGGTCTCCCGCTCGCTCTCCGTCTGCACACAAGCCATACAAGCGTTGGAACAAAAGCGAACGGCACTGGATAGCGAGCTGGAAAACCTGCAAAAACAGTTGGCGGAATCGGCAGACTGCGCATTGCACCTGCAAGCTTGCGTAACAAAGCTCAACCTGTTACAGGCGCGTGCTAAAATGCTGGACGCATTGGTGTCAGAAATCCAGTCTATCCGGAAAATATACAAGATGCAGAAAGCGCGGCAGGCAGACTGCGAGACCGCCGCAAAAGTCTACGAACAAGCGGCGCAGACAT
Source organism: Ethanoligenens sp. (assembly GCF_047718355.1). Classification (NCBI taxonomy): domain Bacteria; kingdom Bacillati; phylum Bacillota; class Clostridia; order Eubacteriales; family Oscillospiraceae; genus Ethanoligenens; species Ethanoligenens sp. The sequence goes on along the minus strand of NZ_JBDNLG010000013.1, from coordinate 23,250 downwards.
ATGCACAGATGGAAGCCTCGTTCTTCCGCGCACAGGCCGGCCTGCTCGCCGTGGCTCTACAGGACGGGCAGCCTTGCCCCGTATGCGGTTCGTATACCCATCCGCAGAAAGCGGCATTGCCCAAAGATGCGCCAAGTGAAACCGCACTGAATAGCTGCAAATCTAAAACGGAAGCCATGCGCAAAGCTCTTCAGGAAGCAAGCGAGGCGGCCAAGCAAAAAGAGGTGGAATTACAAACTGCGACTGCGCACCTGCGGCAAAACGTCACGGCGGCGTTCTCCGACCAGCAAACACCGGAGACAGTCGGCGCTATGGAAACATTGCTCAAGCAAGAGCAGCAAACTGTCGCTTCTTCCATATCGGAACAGGAAACCGCCCGCCAAGTGCTGGAAAAAGAGTTGGAGGTGCGTGCCCGGCAGGAGGAGACCCAGCGCACAGAGGTTCAGGCACGCGCCGCACTGGAGACACAATGGAAAGAGCAAACACAGCGCCGGCTGGAACAAACGGCTTTGTCAAGTGCCAGCAAGAGCCGTTTGGACGCATTGCGCGGTACGCTGACGTATCCATCAAAGCAGGAAGCGGAAGCGCGCTTGGCGGCATGGCAGAGTGAACGGCAGCAATACAAAATTGCGCTGGATGCGGCGGAGAAAGCCTATCTGGAAAGCAGAACCCATTTAGAAAATGGTCGCGCCGTATTGGAAAACGATGCCCAGCGGCTCACCCAAATGCAGCAGACGCTTGAAACTGCGCGGGCGGCACTGCAACAGATTTATGCGCAAAATGGGTTCGCAGATATCGATGCGTTCCGTGCGGCACTGCGCACGCAGCCGGAGATTGATACGTTGCGGCAAACACTCGAAACCTATCGGGACGCCGTCAAACAGGCGGCGGCAGATCGCACACGCCTGGAAATGCAAACGGAAAGTCTAATGCCGCAGGATACCGCGCAAATACAGCAACTACTGACGGAACTGGAAGCACAAAAAGCGCTGGCTGTCGAACAAACGCAGACCCTGCGGGGACGATTGGAGAACAACCGGCGCGCTTTCACGGCGTTACAGGCGTTGCTGCGGGAGCAAGATGCGGCACAGCGGGCATTTGGAGCTGTCAGCCGCCTGTCCCGCACTGCCAGCGGCGAATTACCCGGCAAACCAAAATTGATGTTTGAACAATATGTACAAGCGGCCTATTTTACACAAATTTTGGCCGAAGCAAACAAGCGCTTTCGGTTGATGGCTGGCGGGCGGTACGAATTGCTGCGGCGAGAAGAAGCAGCAGACAACCGCTCACAATCTGGGTTGGATATTGACGTTCTCGACCACTATACCGGCAAAATCCGCTCTGCAAAATCGCTTTCTGGCGGAGAGTCTTTCAAAGCCTCACTTTCTCTGGCGCTGGGACTTTCGGATGTCATCCAGCAATATGCGGGCGGCGTAGAGGTGGATACGCTGTTCATTGACGAGGGCTTTGGTTCACTGGATGCACAGTCTCTGGAGCAAGCCATCCGTACCCTGCACGACCTGACACAAAACCATCGGTTGGTGGGCATTATCTCCCATGTCTCGGAATTGCAGGAGCGCATCGACCGCAAAATCATTGTGAACAAAGGATTGACCGGCAGCCATGTTTCTGTAGAAGGAGGATTATCGCAGCCATCGCCTGTTTCATCCGGTGAATAAAATTGACAAACCCATGCAACAAGGGTATACTAAAAGAAATAATAAATATTGCCAAGGCTCGGGGTGCCATGAGTGGCTGAGAGAAGGCGAACGCCTTTAACCCGTTGAACCTGATGTGGTCAAACCCACCGTAGGAAAGCTGCTGTCGTTGTACGTTTTGTGAGCTGTCCGAAAGGGCGGCTCTTTTTATTTGGTATGAATGTCTTGACTCCGTGTAAACAGCGGACAGGACAAAGCAGGAGGATTTGCACAATGAAAACCGACGTATTTGAAATCGGCGGCAAAACACTCAATAGCCGTATTTTTGTGGGCACGGGCAAATATCCCGACAACCGAATGATCTCGCAGGTAGTTGAAGCCGCAGGCGCAGAAGTGGTCACGGTGGCATTGCGCCGGGTCAATCTGTCTTCAACGGAAGAAAACCTGCTGCAATTTGTACCGAAAAACTGTACACTATTGCCCAACACCTCCGGTGCGCGCACAGCCGAAGAAGCCGTGCGCATCGCACGTCTGGCACGCGCGGCGGGGTGCGGCAACTGGATTAAAATCGAAGTAATTGCCGACCAGAAATACCTGCTGCCGGACAATGAGGAGACCCTTAAGGCCACCCGCATTCTGGTAGACGATGGCTTTCAAGTCTTCCCCTACATCTGTCCCGAATTGATGTGCGCCAAACGCTTGCAGGAGGCAGGAGCGGCCGCTGTCATGCCGCTCGGTGCGCCCATCGGCAGCAACCTCGGCCTGCAAACACGCGCCCTTATTCAGATTTTGATTGACGAAATTGACATTCCCGTCATCGTGGATGCTGGCATCGGCGCGCCATCTCAGGCCGCCGACGCGATGGAAATGGGAGCAGCAGCCGTTCTGCTCAACACCGGCATTTCTTCCGCGGCAGACCCCGTCGGCATGGCGGAAGCGTTCGGTCTGGCGATTCGTGCGGGACGGTTGGCCTATCGCAGCGGGCTGGGTTCCGCATCAGTGGTCGCCAATGCATCTTCCCCGTTGACGGGTTTTTTGGGTGAAACGGGTGCATTGGCATAAGAGGAGGTGCTTGTCATGGATTTTTACGACTACATACAGACTTATAAAGATTTCGACTTTCACGGTTTTCTGCAAAACACAACCGGGCAAGACGTTCAACGCGTGCTTGGAAAATCCACGCTGGAACCGCTGGATTTTCTGACATTGCTCTCTCCCGCGGCAGTTCCATTTTTAGAACAGATGGCACAGCGCGCCCATGCGGAGACCATACGGCAGTTCGGGCACGTGATTTTTATGTTTGCGCCGCTCTATTTGGCCAATTACTGCGTCAATCGATGCGCCTATTGCGGTTTTAATTCCGGCAACAAAATCCGCCGCGCCGCGCTCACATTGGAACAGGTCGAACGGGAGTCGTCTGCAATTGCCGCCACGGGAATGCGGGATATCCTCTTTCTGACGGGGGAATCACGCAAAGTCAGCCCGCCATCCTACATGAAAGACTGCGTAGAAGTTATGCGCAAATATTTCACCAATATTGCATTGGAAGTCTACCCGCTCGAAACAGAAGAATACGAGATGCTGGCTAACGCGGGGGTAGACGGCTTTACCATGTTTCAGGAATGTTACAATGAAAAGCGTTATGGGGAGGTACATCTCGGCGGGCCGAAAACCAACTTCCGTTACCGGCTGGATGCGCCGGAGCGTGCCTGCAAAAGCGGGCTCCGCACAGTAGGGCTGGGCGCATTGCTGGGATTGTATGAACTGTCGTCCGAAGCATTTTTCACCGGTTTGCATGTCTATTATCTCCAGCACAAATACGACGTCTGTGATTTTGCCGTTTCCCTCCCCCGGCTCTGTGCACACATCGGGGCGTTCCAGCCATACAGCACCGCCTCCGACCGTGACATCGTGCAGATTATGACCGCCTTGCGTATTTTTCTGCCGCGCGTAGGCATTACGGTCTCCACGCGTGAAAAACCGGCGTTCCGCAGCAACCTCATTGGGTTGGGCGTAACCAAAATGTCTGCCGCGTCCTCCACTGAGGTAGGCGGCTATGCCGAGCACACCACCGACGACCAGTTCGACGTATCGGACAAACGCAGCGTAGAAGAAGTTGCCGCATCCATCCGTCAAAAAGGCTGGCTGCCGGTCTTCAAAGACTGGCAGACGCTTAACCGGGAGGAAACCGCCGTATGAGTGCCAAAACCGAGCGCGCGGAAAAAACCGCTACGTTTATTCACGGTCTTTACTGCATCACAGCCGAGCCTTTTTCTAAAGGGCGGAATAACATCGACGTTGTACGGGACATGCTTGCCGGCGGTGCAAAAGTCGTGCAATATCGCGAAAAAGACATGCCCATGCAACGGCAGTATGCGCAGTGCCAAACATTACGGGATATGACGCGGGAGGCGGGCGCGTTGTTTGTCATTGACGACCACGTGGATCTCGCCATGGCTGTGGGCGCCGACTGTATTCACATCGGCCAGACCGATCTGCCCATTGAAGCGGTGCGGGCATTGGTAGGTGAAGATATGCTCATTGGCCTTTCCACCCACAACATCGGGCAAGCCAGAGATGCCGTGGCGCGCGGTGCGGATTACATCGGCGTAGGGCCCATCTTTGAAACGCATACCAAGGCGGACGTATCTGCGCCGGTGGGATTTTCCTATCTGGATGAGGTCGTTCGGGAAATATCCCTTCCATTCGTCGCCATCGGCGGCATCAAAAAACACAATTTATCTACTGTGTTATCACACGGCGCCACCTGCGCGGCATTAGTCACCGAGATTGTGCAGACATCTGACATTGCTGGCATCGTCAAAGATTTACGTTCGATTTTTTCCGATTCTGAAAAACCGGAGGGGAAATAAACATGAAACTGCAAATCAACGGCGAACCTGTCGAACTGGAAAACGGTATGACTCTGTCCACCTTTTTGCGGGCGAAAGACATCCGCCCCAACACCGTTGTGGTGGAGCATAATGCAACCATTCCGGACCGCAGCACATGGGACATTCTCACCCTTGCCGACGGCGATGTGCTGGAGATTGTCAAATTCATGGGCGGCGGGCGGGTTTAACCCGCGTTTTTGTTCAAGTAAAGCATTGCAATACATAAAGCGCACAGCCTGAAAATCAAGGCTATGCGCTTTTTCTTTCAGCCGGGCTTATCCCGCACTTTTGTTCAAGTAAAGCATTGCAATACATAAAGCGCACAGCCTGAAAATCAAGGC
>NZ_JBDNLG010000013.1:0-18257 GCF_047718355.1 Ethanoligenens sp. | reverse complement strand
TATGCGCTGTTTTTTCAGCCGGGCTTAGCCCGCGCTTTTGTTCAAGTAAAGCATTGCAATGCATAAAGCGCACAGCCTGAAAATCAAGGCTATGCGCTGTTTCTTCTTACAGGGCGGCTGGGTGTTGCGATTAAAAATGCAATCGCCGTTCAATTTCAGAACGCATCATCTTACCCTCCGTTACGATTAAAAACGTGAAAGACACCACGCTGCTCAACACGCAAAGCTGGGATGGAAGCGTCACACGCAACAACCCGGCCAGCAGCAGCAGCAGTGGCACCACCCCAAAAGCAATGTTTGCAAATAAATAAATAAAATAATCCCCAACCGGCATTTTTAAGATCCGCGTGAAAACTCCCAGCGATACCATTGCTCCCATACAAAGGATGGGAAAAACATAGTCTATGGACCAGACGTGCCAGCCGGTAAAAACGTCCCACAGCACGCATAACAGTGAGGCCACCACAACCTGCCCGGTAACGGTTTTGGGTATATCCCGTTGTTTGTGGAGGACGTAAGCCAGACTGATCCAAAAGCAGGCGATCCCCAAAACGGCAAAAGCCGACCAGGAACCACTCCTGGGTAACAGCAAATTGATGCAGACGCAAATGGCGGCGGCTACCGCCGACAGTCCCCCCAATCGTTTAAAAACGCGTTTATGCAGTTGATAAACCGTAGGAATGGACGGATAGGGCGCATCCTCCCCTATCCCTGTCAAACGGTGCCGGCAAAGCGGGCAGTATATATCTTCACCACGCACTGAGATATGGCATTTTTCACAATATTTCATGCAATCACCTGTAATCAATGGGGTTCGTGTTGATTTCGACCGCAATTCCCTGTGCCGTCAGCATACGGAAAAATACGCGCTGCACATCCGGGCAAATAATCGGCGAGGTAAAGCTGATATTGAGCACATCTCCAAAGGAACAAACGCACGCCTGCAATTTCTCGGTGCTGTTAATCATGCCAAACGACCGGATATACGGTTTTAACTCCTTGGGCATGTCCACCGCTCCGATATTGGACAATCCGGCGGTTTCCTGCAATGTGGAACAAAAGTACAGGAATTGCAGGGCATAATTTTTCAAGAACAGCGGCACCACGCGGGCAAACGGATTGTGTTCCACCGCGCTGTTGGTATTGATGCTGCGCCTGAGGTTTTCAATACTCAGTCCATCCGTAAGCTCCCACTCCACCTTTTTCAGCACGGATGCAAACGTATCCGCACTCTTACCGAAATCATACGGAATAGGCAGAACACTGAAAAAGTTGCGGGCGGACTGGGATGGAAAGTGCTTACGCAGATTGACCGGCACCGTGAGGACAACCGGCTTTTTAGCGGCACGTGTTGGCGCTACCCGATAGATTGCCAGCAACAGGCATGTGCACAGATAGGCGGTCAACGTCGTGCGGTGGCTATGTGCCGCGTCCAGCACTGCTTTGGTACTCATCAAACCCGTAATGACCTTGATGCGGTGCTCGGGATAATGAAATCCCCGCAGTTTATAGGCAGCCTTCCAATTGAGGGGGTGAACATTTTGAGAACCGGTATAATATTTTAGGAAGCTGTCGTCGTTCATCTGCTCATCGGAGGCAAAGGTATCTTGCGGCGGCTCCATCAGCCCATGTTTTTTGCAAAGATATTTAGTCACGAGTGTCTGAAGAAAATGCAGCGCGCCCGTGCCGTCGGCAAGCACATGATAGATTTCCAAATGAATGCTGTTCCGATAGTAACTAACATCAAAAAGTAGATGCTTGGACGCGTATTTGGAAAGCGGTGCGCAAGGCTCGCGATCTTCAGGATGAGCAACGGGTGTGGCATCGGTGTATTCCAGATAGTACCAAAACGCACCTTTCCGCAAAACGCGTTTAAACACACGGAAAATCTGCATGGTCTCGTCCAGCGCCGTTTGCAGAACGGTCGGGTCAACCTCCTCGTGCAGCTCACAAGAGAGGCGAAACACCTTCGGATCGGCCTTGCGAACCGCAGCGGGAAAAATATTGGCTGCATTGTCCAGCTTATCCCAACTGTTCTGCATATGCACCCTTCCCATCCAAAAAAGCATTGATATATTGATAGCACCGTTTGACCTGTGCAAAACACGGCGGCAGTGAAATAAATCCATGCAGTGCATCTTTCATACGGTATATCTGCACTTCATTCCCAAACTGCCGCAGTTTTTCCCCATACGCTTCCCCTTCGTCCCGCAGTGGATCGAACTCCGCCGTCACAATCAGTGTGTGCGGCTGTCCTATCAAATGATCGGATAAAAGAGGGGCAAAATAGGGGCTGTCTTTATCCTGCTGGTCACGTATATACAGTGCCGAGTAATCACACAGGCGTTTTGAAGTCAGCAAATAGTCTTTGCCATTTTCCTGCACGGATGGAAACGGGGATGACTCACTGTGATCGTTATAGGTAAGCGGATACAACAGTATCTGCCGCCCAACATGAAATTCTCCGCGCTCCGCAGCCATCAGGCTGACCACAGCGGCCAGATTTCCACCCGCGCTGTCCCCCATCAAGATGATTTCCTTGTCGGAAACTTCCAGAGGCAAATGCTCCACAAACAGCCTTTTGGCCACCTGATAGCAATCCTGCACCGCGCAGGGAAATGGAAATTCCGGCGCAAGACGGTAATTCAGCGACAACACGCGACGGCCTGTTTGATTGGAAAGCACCGCGCAGGTTCGTGTATAATTCCCGATATTTCCAGTGACCCACCCGCCCCCATGGAAAAACAGGATAATTTCATCGGAGCGGCGGCACTTGGGTGAAAAAGAGCGCACCGTCAAAGGGTATCCATCCACCTTGATCTGGGCATCCCATGTTTTATATAACGGTTTGAACGCCAGATGCGTGAGCGTGTTGAGAAATCGGTCGACTTTATAATTGTTTCTCACATCGATGTCGTTGTAAGAGATTGCTTTCAGTGCCGCACGCATAAACTTGTTGATGGCCATTGACCGCCCCCCTTACCCTGACGCTTCGGATTATTCTAATCGTACCACGACTAAAGAAATTTTGCAATGTAATACACAAGACTATGCAGGCCTATCGCGTTCTTTACGTATCCCATGCAAGCAACGGGGATGCGGCAGTCTTTTCTGCGCAGGCGCCATTCATGCAGCCAACATTTCTATTGTACCGTGATATTGTTGTTACGGAATTTCACCGTAACAACAGCACCGGGCGCAACTTTTGTGCCGGCGGCCACATCCTGTTCATAGGCGGCCTCACCTGTATCGGTCAGGCTGGCGCCGGTCAGATTTGCATTCAGACCCGCTGCGGTCAGCGTCTGACTGACCTGTGCGGGTGTCATGCCGGACAACGACGGAACGCTAACCGTCTGCTGAATCGCCGCACCATCCGTATACAGCATAATGGTGCCGTTTCGGGGAATTGCTTCCCCGGACGCGGGAGATTGGGCGGTCACGGTCTGTCCGCTGCCTTGTACCTTAACGCTCAAGCCCTGCCCTTTCAGTAAATTGGACGCGTCCGTCACCGTACGTCCGGTCAAGTTCGGTGTCTTAATTGCCAGCTTGGCCAACTCGGCGGCAGTATATTGCGGTTCTACCCCTAAATATGGTAAAATCTCAGAAAAAATATTGCCCACCACCGGTGACGCGATGACGCCCCCGTAATTGCTTACAGGGTTGTGCGGCTCATCCATCATGAAGAGCACTGCATACTGTGGGTCGTCAGACGGCGCCACGCCGGCAAACTCGGCAACGCGCGCGGTGGGATCTTTACTATCCAATTTCTGCGCTGTTCCCGTTTTACCACCGATGCGATAGCCCGCAACATACGCATTTTTGCCGCTTCCCTCGCTTACTTCCATTTCCAGTATCTTGTCCATTTCCTGAGAGGTTTCCGTGGAAATGACCTGCCGTTTGACATTGGTGCTGAATGTCTTAACCACGTTGCCGCTTGCGTCAATAATTTCCCGCACCACATGCGGCTGCACCAGATAGCCGCCATTTGCAGCTGCGGCGACTGCAGTGATGAGCTGGACGGCTGTAAACTTGTTGCTCTGTCCAAAAGCAGAGGACGCCAACTCCACAGGCCCATATTTGTCTTTTGGAATGGTGATGCTGTTCGTTTCACCCGGCAGATCAATGCCGGTCTTATCAGTCAAGCCAAAATCAGATACATACTTATAAAAATTGGTGATACCCAGCCGCTGCCCGACTTCGATGAACACGACATTGATTGATTGCTCAAATCCTTTGAGAAATGTAACCTGTCCATATCCGTTGTTCCAATCGTGAAACGTCGTACCCGAAACGGTAATGGAGCCAGAATCATCGAACATGTCGTTTTCATGCACAACACCCTCCTCCAGCCCGCCGGACGCTGTAATGATCTTAAACGTCGAACCGGGTTCATATGGTTCACTGATAGCCTTGTTTTTCCATTGAGTCTGCAACGCCTGCGACGTCGCTGTTTTCAATTCCGTTCCAGTCAAGGCAGACAGCTGCTTCTGCACGGTGGAATCGACCACGGTATATGGGTTGTTGAGATCGTATCCCGGCGCGGTTGCCATGCCAAGAATCTCCCCATTCTTCACATTCATCACGATACCGGTCACGCGGTTGGTTACGTTGTTGTCGGTCAGTGCCTTTTGCAAATTGCTTTCCAGTGCCTGCTGCACCGTCTCATCAATGGTAAGCACCAAGTTGTTTCCGTTTTGCGCCGCCACATACTCGCCGGTATTGTAAGGCATGTCCTCTCCGTTTGGCGTTCTTTCTGCAACGCTTTTTCCCGGGATACCTTTGAGCACACTGTCATACTGCGCTTCCACACCGGCCAGCCCTTGTCCATCCGAGCCCGTAAAGCCAATCAACTGGGATGCAAAATTGCCAAACGGATAGTACCGCTTGCTGTCCTGCGTCAATCCGATACAGCCGATATTTTTCTTCTTCATAAACTGCGTGATGGCATCCGCCTGCGGCTTTGGAATCTGTTTAGAAATAACAACATACTTGGACTGATTGTTAATCTGTTTATATAGAGTGTCCCGATTGATACCCAGTATTTTAGACAGATTATCGGCAATGGCATTTCGTTGCGTTTCCCCTTTGATATACGCCGGTGACACGGCGACATCCCATGCGGTCGCGCTTTCTGCGAGCGGTGTCATATTTCGGTCATAAATGGAGCCACGCTGTGCGGGAATCATTTGTTCACTGAATTGCTGCTGAACCGCCCGCGCCGCATAGAAATTTGCATTTACAATCTGAAGATTGACCAGTCTTCCGAATAAAATGGTAAACCCAAACACAAACAGTATACAAACCACAATCAGCTTTATGAACATGATGTTCTTTTCGTTTCTTTTTCGCTTGATTTTTTTCATATATAGATTCAAACCCCAACTGTTTTACTGCGATTACCAGACAAGAACTGGATAACAGACTACTTCGTTTACCATCTTACCACATTTTTCACATACACACCAGATTTACAGAAAATCTGAGATGAAAATTCCTTCTCTTCCACGCTTGTTATCTTGACAGCTGCACCATGTGCCATGTATCATATAACTGATGATTTTCGCTGCGGAAGAAAGGGAAAAGGAGGATTAACCAGTCTATCAATGCAACATGCCATGCAGGAGGAGAATGAAAATCATGGAAAAATTTATTTCCAAAGAAAAAATGAACAAGAAAGCCAGACGCGCCCTTGATCAGTCCAGGCGCGGCACATGGGGGGCGCAAAGCCCCATCACCCGAACGGTGGAAAGCAAAAAAATGTATAACCGCAAAAAAAATCGGTGGGATAAGAATCCTACCGATTTTTTTAGACTGCACCAGACGCACGCAGCGTGTGATTGTGGAGAATTGCCTGCTTTGGTTTCCCTTATAAAACACTGACAAGCCAGCTCAATGCGGGCAGCGTGACCAAGGAAAAGACCGTGGACAGCAAAACACATTGCGATGCGTATGCGGCATCTCCGTCATATTGTTCCGCTAAAATAGCCGTCGTGCTGCCGGCGGGCATGCCGGCAAGCAAAACGGCGATGCCTGTCAGCATGGTCGAAACATGCAACAGCAACAGAACACCCAGCACCAAGAGCGGGATAAAAATCAGACGCACGAAAGAATAATATACTGTCAGCCGATTGATGGCCCGTCGAACGTCGACCTCCGCCAGGATTGCCCCAATGATGATCATAGCCACCGCTGTGGTACATACGCTGATGCTGCTTATGGAGTCCAGCACAAACTTCGGCAAACGGAAATCAATCAGCATGAGTCCCAATCCGATCCATACCGCGATGATGCAGGGATGTCTCAATAATTTTTTCAGAATATCCTTTTTATCTGCCACGGTAAACAGGGACAAACCGGCGCTCCACATAAAGATGCGCACCGGAATCAAAAAGAGCGATGCATAAAGCAGACCCTCCATGCCGTAGACGCCCTCTACCACGGGATTGCCCATAAACCCTGAATTGGAGCAAATGGTACCATAGCGAAGCACCATCTGCTTATTGTGTGACACACGGCGGTACAGCAGTTTGCTTAACAGCCAGGACAACATCTGGACGCCAAACGAGATGGCTAAAATTTCTCCTGCCGAAGCAATCACCTGTGCCGAAAGGCGGATATGAAACGAAGCGACGATATTGCACGGCAAAATTAAATTGATAAACAAGGCGGTCAGTTTTTTGCGGGATTCCGGTGTGATGAAGCTGCGCTTACGGGCATAAACACCGGCAATCATCAGCAGAAACAGGATGCCCTGCAAATTCAGCATGTTTTGTAGTTTGATAGGCGCACCCCTTTTCAAGCAGCCGACCAGATCAGGCTGAACGGTCGATTGCTCACAGTTCTGCTGTAAATGTACGCAAACGTTTGATTCCCTCTATAATATTCTCATCACTGGTCGCATAGGAAAACCGTACGAAATCCACACACTCTTTTCCCAGTCCAATACCCGGCACAGTAGCGACATACGTTTTTTCCAGAAGCCGATTGGAAAATTCCTCTCCGGAAAGCCCCGTTCCAGAAACGTCCACAAACACATAAAAAGCGCCGCGGGGCGTCACAAAATCAAGCTGCGGTATGGTGTGCAAGCCGTCTAAAATCAGACGGCGGCGTTGCGTGAACGCCGCAACCATATCATCCACAGCGCGCTTTGTCTCCGGTGCTTCCATGGCCTTGGCAAGCCCGACCTGAATGAATGTGGGTGAGCAGGTAGTGGAATATTGATGCACTTTCATAATATGCGGCATCATCCGTTTGTCCGCGCACAGGTAACCGATGCGCCAACCGGTCATGGCATACGTCTTGGAAAAACCATTCATGACGATAGTGCGTTCCCGCATCCCCGGAAAAGACGCCAGCGAATAAAAGGACTGCCCATCATAGGTCAAACGGCTGTATATCTCATCGGAAAACGCAAGCAGATTGTTCTCCACAATCAGTTTGCTGAACTGCTCCAATGTTTCTTTGGTATACAATACACCAGTGGGATTGCAAGGATTATTCATGACAATCATTTTGGTCTTTGGCGTCAGTTTGGCCCGTACTTCGTCTACATCAATTTGAAAACCATTTTTCTTTTTAAGTGGAATATGTATGACAGACGCTCCACAGATACGCGCTACATTTTCATAATTGATAAATGCCGGGGAAAAAACAATCACTTCATCTCCCGGATTAAGCATGGCAATCAACGCATTATTAATGGCCTCCGCACCGCCTGATGTGACCACAATCTCGGTTTCCGGGTCATAACGCAGGCCGGTATCTGCCTGCATTTGCCGCGCGATGCACGCACGCAGGGCAGGCAAACCGCGATTGGACGTATAATGCGTATAATTTTCCCGGATAGCCTGAATCGCCGCCTCCTTAATAGGTTCAGGCGTATTGAAATTTGGCTCACCCGCAACAAATGGCACCACAGGCGCTCCCGCGTCTGCCATGGCCTTTGCCTTATCCATCACAATGCGGATAAGAGAAATAGACATATCCTCCAATCTATGTGCTCCCGCAAATAAATCAGCTTCTGATTTCATTCTTCTTCTCCTTCAAATTCGATATCTGTATAGAATAAATTATGGCCGCGTCACTTCATTTACACAGGCACCTGCGGAAGCATACGAATGCAGATTATACAGTGTCGTCTCAATCAAATGGCGCAAAGCCTCGTCCGTATAAAATCCGACATGCGGCGTCAACACCACCTGTTCCATGTGCAGCAGCTCGTCGAGCACAGGATCGTTCAAGCCCTCGGTGCTTTTGTCCTTGCGCATGAAACGGTTTTCGTTTTCGTATACGTCCAGTGCTGCCCCCGCAATTTTACCGGAACGCAGTCCATCCCGCACCGCGGCAAAATCAAACAAACCGCCGCGTGCCGTATTGACCAGAAAAACACCCGGGTTCATCGCATCTATGGCCGTCTTGTCCACTATATGGTGCGTTTGCGGGGTAAGCGGACAGTGAAAGCTAATCAGATCACTTTGTGCAAACAGCTCTTCTTTTGACACATAGTGCGCGACTTTACACAAATTCTCACGCTTATGGCGGCTATATGCCAGCACTTGTACGCCAAAGGCACGGAACAAGCGAGCGGCCTCCTGCCCGATACGGCCGGTACCGTAAATACCCACGGTCATTGATGCCAGTTCTTTGCCGCGCAGCCCAGACATGGTAAAATCCAAGCGGCCCACTTTTTCAAACTGCCGCTTCATGTGCCGCACCAGCATGAGCGCAAGCATTACTGTGTGTTCGGCGATGGCACTCGGCGAATAGTCCGGCACATTCGCCGCAAACAGTCCATGCAAACGCAGAGCCTCCACATCCAGATGATCAATACCCGCCGAGCGTGTCAGCACATACCGCACACCAACTTCCGCCAACGCGGCCGCCAGCGGCTCATCCAAGCGGGTAGCTGTCAGTATCTGTACCGCATCATATCCCTTCGCCTGCCCGACATTTTCCATACACAATGGCGCGGAAACATATGTAATATCAAACCCATAGGCCTGATTTGCCCGTTCGTAAAGTGCGCGCTCATCTTCACGGCTGGAAAACACCTGTATTCTCACGGGACGACCGCCTCCAGTAAATCAATGTTCTAGAACTATGTTATATATTATTGCAAAATCCGCTGCATTTGTCAATGACCATACGATAGATTTCCGTATACTGCTGCCAAAGATATATCGCTGCAAAAAGCCGGATTTTCTCTCCGCATTTGAGAGAAAATCCGGCTCAATCTCTGCCCCGTCTATCATTTCAACATTCGGCAATACAGCCGCATGAACGACAATATCTTTTCTTCTATGTTATAGACACGCCCCCTGCGTGACCATTCCATCGCGTGGCCTCGCAGGGCGATGATTAACTGGTCGACAGCTTCTTCCACATCCAGTTCGGCATAGAATTGCCCTTTTTCCCTTCCTCGCCGCAAAATAGCCGCAGGCAGTGTATAAAGCAGCCGCTCGTGTTCCGCCCGTATTGTATCCGGCGTAGATGGAAGCGGAAATTCCGTCCGGCTGATAACGCTGCCGGTCACACTGCCGATTCCATTGGTATATTGAGCAAACCCACTGCCAAATTCGACTAAATTGACCGCTTCATCTTCATGGGTCAGCCGGGGCATCACTTGCTTTGCCAGATATATGTCTATTCGGCCCAGAATTTCAGCAATCAAATCATTTTTCTCATGAAAATAGTGGTAAAAAGTGCCCACTGAAATATGCGTTACTTCACAAATCTTGCGCACCGTCGCTTCCTGAAAATCAAATGTATGCAGCATCGCAATGACCTGATCCACCAATTCACTGCGTTTTTTGATGCTTTTTGCTGTTTGGGACATCCCACTCACCTCATACTCCCCTGCCCGGCTGCTGTTATCCAGGGGGCGATCACCATCGGTCAAAACACATGCAGGATAACATAAGGAACGCGTTCTGTCAATCATTTCCCAAAACATGGTTCGATTTTTTAAAAAGCCATGCTATGCGTTTTGCAAAGCAAGCAGGGAGACCTATATGGACTGATGGTCCATATAGGTCTCCCTGTTTCAAAAATTGCGGTGTTTATTGTACAGACGATTGCACCTGCACGGTTTGTTCCGCTTCCTGTTTCCAGATGGTTATTACATCATCGACATATGCCACCGTGCCAAAATACTGCCCGATATTTTCTATCGTCATTTCATGCGCCGCGCGTTCATAAGATGCGCATCCATCCTTTAGGAGGACGACCCGATAATCCAACATAAACGCGTCCCGCGCCGTAGATTCCACGCAAACATTTGTACTGACGCCTGCTATCAATAATGTCTCAATTTTCTGTGCACGCAGCACGGAATCCAAAAATGTATTGATAAAGCCGCTGTACTTATGTTTGCACACGATGATGTCGGTGGATTTCGGTGAAACACCGTAGTACTCCGCACCCCAAGTGTTTGGCCGGCAGACCTGCCGCATTTTTCCTGATGCGCGCATCTTCCAAACCTCGGAATCCGTTGCATCCGTATGGATCGTCTGCACAAACAGAACTGGTTTTTCATACAGTTCTGCGGCTTCCAGCAAGCGCTGCACATTGGGGACAATTTCGTCCACACCACTCACATCTGCGCCGTTTTTCGCCAGTGCCCCATCTGGATGACAATAGTCATTTTGCATATCAATGACCATGACAGCCGCATGGGTGTCACACAATAAATCATGAAGATTTGCCATTCTACATTCCTCTGCCTGGTAATGGCGGAGCAGGAGACTGCCGCCGCTTACCCAATCCATCCCTGTATCCATACGGGAAGCTGTTTTTATTTTGCGTTCGCTTTTTTGACAAACTGCATGTCCACCAATGTGTTATAGGAATAGCTGCCGGTATAGATACCGGTGGTAATCAACACATCCATGTCGTTCTGTACGGCTTTTTCAGAGATGGTGCCGTCTGGGCTCCAGAGTTTATCCGCATATGCGCGGTCAAGGGAAGCCTGCAACGCATCATCGGTCATCGTCGGGAATTCCAGCTTTAAGTCTTTGGCCGCAAGCTTTTTATTACTCTGCACCGTTTTGAGCGCTTTAATCATTGCGTTGGTAAATGCCTGCACCGTTTTGGGGTCTTTTTGGATGGTGGACTTTTTCGTGCCGATTACTGAATAAGAGAAGTCGCCCATATCCGGGAACTTGTAGAACGGTTCACCCCAAACGCCTTTAGAAATACCTTCGCTGATCTGCGGTTCCGCACCGTTGCCAATATCTCCGCCACCGTTCTGGAGCATCGCCACAACAGTGGACGCATCGGCCGGTTCCAAAAGTGTCGCATCCTTGTCGGGATTCAAGCCCGCTTTGATCATTAGATAACGCGTAAGCAAGTTGGGCGAGCCGCCATGCCGACCGGCGACAATTTTTTTGCCTTGCAGGAAGGTTTTCAAATCCGCCATGCTGTCGCTTTTAGGCGCAAGCCCTTTCCTTGCCACCAAATAAACATTTGCGCGATTAACCACATTGGAAAAAGCCACGATGGGGTCGGAATTGTTCTTGTTCGCCAATGCATTGGAATCGACGCCGCCAATAACACCCCACGCATCCCCGCTAACCACCGCCGTAACATGCGCGCCGCCCGTCGCCTGAATGACTTTGACATCTAAGCCCTGTTCTTTAAAATAACCTTCGCGCTGTGCGAGATAAAGCGGCAGATAACCAATGAGGTGAACAGGCTCCGCAATAACCAACTGCTTGAGTTCGCCAGACGCTGTGGAAACCGTCGAGGTGGCAGCAGCTCCGTGCTTGACACAGGCAGTAGAAGCCACTGCCATACAGGCCGCCAGCGAAAGCGCCAGCACACCTTTGAGTTTCAACATCCGATTGTTCTTTTTCATTTTAAGTCCTCCCATATTTGATTTATCTCTGTATTTATGAATGAACGATTGCCAAACGTTTGGACAACCATTTTTCAAGCAGCAATACGCACCCATACATCACAACGGATAAGAGGGACAGCACAAACACGCCAACCCAAACCAGGTTGATATCCAAAATGGTACCGGCATAGATAATCATGCGCCCAACGCCTTTATCCGACGAAATAAATTCACCCACAATGGCGCCCGCAAGCGCCAACGCAATATTAATCCGCAAGCTGCTGATGATCCACGGCATAGACCACGGCACCACCACTTTGGTGAAAACCTGCCTGCGTTTCGCACCCAGTGAATACATCAGCGTTTCCATGGCAGGGTCTACACTTTTTACGCCGCTGTAAGCGGAAAGGGATGTCACGATGACTGTCATCAGAAATGCGAGCATGACTTTGGAGAAAAAGCCGATGCCAAACATAATGACCAAGACAGGAGCAAGCGCCAGTTTCGGCAGCGCGTTGAACACAATCAGATACGGTTCACTGATGTCGGCATATGCACGCGACCACCAGAACGAAAGACCGAGCAAGGCGCCCAGAACGGTTCCTGCAACAAATCCCAGAACAGTTGAGCCTGATGTATAGGCAATATCCCGCAAAAGCGTACCATGCACCAATTGCTGCCAAGTGGTCTTCAAAATACTGGACGGACGGCTCCAGAAATAAGAATCCATCCATCCCAGCCGGGTGAAAACTTCCCAAATCGCCACAATGGCAACGCCAATGATCACGCGGCCTATAATGACATGGCGGCGATGCTGCTTGGCTTTTCTCTCTTCCTCGCTGAGCTCGGCTTCTTTTTCCACCGTGTCCAGCGGGACGGCCGCCTCCGGTTCCGCAATGGCATGGATAATAAAGCCCACTTTTTCTTCAGCCGTCTCCATGGTTTCTTCCTCCGTTACATATGGTTTCATGCCTGTTCCGCCTCCTCTGCTCTTTTTACGACCAGAAGATCAAGCAAATGATGTTTAAGTTCCATAAATTTTCCGGATGTCATATCTTCGGTTTTACGCGGCCGCTCCAGATTTACATTGATTTTACACTTGATCCGTCCTGGACGCGAGGAAAAAACGTAGATGTCGTCCGACAGGTAAATGGCCTCGTCAATATCATGCGTAACAAACAGAACCGTCTTTTTAAAATCGCGCCAGATCTGCAGCAGCCAGTTTTGCATAGCCAGACGGGTCTGTGCATCTAACGCGCCAAACGGTTCGTCGAGCAATATAATATCCCGATCATAAAGCAGGGTCCGCAGCAAAGCGGCACGCTGCCGCATTCCACCTGAAAGCTCACTGGGATAATGTTTATCAAATCCCTTTAGGCCATATTTTTCCATCAGCGGCAGTGCCCGCTCTACAGATTGCGCACGCGGTACGCCACGAACCTCCAGACCCAGAATAATGTTATCCAAAATCGTGCGCCACGGAAGCAGCATGTCCTTTTGCAACATATAACCAACGTAGCCGGCTTTTCCAACAATACTCTGCCCATCCGCGCTAACCTCTCCGGTAGAAGGCGGAAGCAGGCCCGCAATGATATTGAATAGCGTTGACTTTCCGCATCCGCTGGGTCCGATTATCGTGGCAAACCGTCCTTCTTCCACTGAAAGACTGGTTTCCCGCAAGGCAAGCACTTTTTTGCCATTGCGTTTGAAGCACTTGGTTACACCTGAAACTTCAATTTTACACGCACCGCTCATCTTTTTGACCCCTTTTTCCTCTGTTCATCTTTGATTTTAACCGCTGGAAACAAACAAAAAACGCCAGTTTAGCCAACCCGCTCCATACAGAGCAAAGCGCCAAACTGACGATATACCGGCTCTTCTTTCTAAAGAAGTTCCGACAACTCATTCAGATAGACATCTACATCACGATCAAGGTATATGAGTGTACCGGAGTACTCGGTCTCTACATCATAATCCTTAAACACTGCTATAATATGTAATTGAAATTCTTTTTCCAATGCGGCTTTGATTTGCTTTTTGAAAATCTGTGACAGTAAATAGTTGAGATATGCTGTGGAACTGCCATAATCCTCATCCAAGAGTTTCAAGACAGGTACCCGCGTATTCAACGAAACAATCACAATCTTATTGCCAGCAAAATCCACATTCTGCTGCCTGACACCCACATTGAAAATTTGCTTATTGATGGTGTTATAAACTTTTAGAATCCTCTGCTTGAAGTCGCCAACGCTCAAAGGCATTGTAACACCTCCAAAAAGAGAAATACGTGGCGAATGCAGCAATGGGAAAACAAAACTGCCGTAAATTTAACCAAAAAACATGATGCTTCAAGTGCAAGCACCCAAAGCATCATCGCTTTCCAATATGAAAAACCAACAATTGGCAATCACCAAAACTGCTGGTTTGATTATAGGACAAACTTTTCTCTTTGTCAACAATTTTTTCTTTTTCACTTTTCATGCCACGCAATTGCATATGCCGTGGGCAAATCGGCACATGGCGGCAACATAAAACGGTCCTGCCGTCGCAGAGGCAGTAAACTACATGACATGGTTTTGATTGTCGACTAATTGCGGTTCCATCCCGAGCTTCTTAATGTGTCTGCAAATATCCTCGGAATTTGTTCCTGTACTGTCATAATCAACAGCAACCCTATCTGTTTCAGTATTCACGCTTACGGATGTGACCCCTCGGATTTTGGCAAGGCTGTTTTTGATATCCTTTACTTCATGCTTTCCAGAAAGCCCTGGAATTTTAAAATAGGCACTTTGCTTTGACATAATCATCACCTCACCAATAGTATAACGAGATCCAAAATAGATATGTGCGCATTGCTTCCGCAGAAAAAAGTCAAAACCTTTTCTGCACAATTGTGTGTACAATCAATCGGGATTGTTATATTATGCCACGCGTGTTCCCTTCATCTGAAAAGTCATAGAGTTACTGGTCGCTACCGCTTGGAGGGCGTCTCCAACCACTGTTCCTTTTGCAGTATACTTAAACTTGAAAAGCCCTGTGTTGAGAACCCCGGAGAACACAAACGCATTTCCGTCTGCTTTTCCATTATCAAAATAGCTTGTGTTCCCCATTGCATTTATGGAACCACTCAGAACCCCATTTTGATCGGTGAATGTGATTGTTCCCCTTTGCAGACCAATCGGTGTATTTAAGGTGACATTAAAAGTACCGTTCATCACTTTTACCACATTTCTATCAAGATACTCCAGCATATGACGAGATGCAAAAATGCGTTCATGAAGGATGAAAAAGATTCCATTTTATGAATCGAGGTATCCCACCAAAACGGTAACGCGGCGGTTCCATAATCGCAAAAGGGAGAAACAATATAACAACCCTGTTTGATGCGTTTGCGGCATGAGAATCCGCTTTTCTTTTCCCATCTTTTGTGGTATACTTTTATTAGGTTTTTCTAACAATCGTGCCTACATGAATCATGGATTACTTATAACAAACCGTTCAATCAGTTTATAGGCAGAAGTCGAAAGGGATGAAATTCGTGCAAAACAACGCTTTTTTAGAGGTGACGGAGTGCCTAATCGCTGCACTGGAAGCCAGAGACAGCTATACACAGGGCCATTCCTTGCGTGTAGCGGATATGAGTGTCGAAATTGCATCCGCAATGGGTTTTCAAGACGAAAATCTAGAAACACTCCATATGGCGGCACATTTGCATGACATCGGGAAAATAGGGATTCCGGACGCGATCCTCTATAAACCGGGGAAACTGCTTCCCGAAGAATGGGAACGAATCAAACAGCATCCGGAAATCGGATACACCATTTTATCCAAATCAAAAGACCTGTCGGCCGTGGCGGATATCATATTGCATCATCACGAACGTTGGGATGGAAAAGGGTATCCAAGTGGCCTCAGCGGTCAGGACATCCCGATCAGTTCTCGCATCATCGCCGTGGCGGATACCTATGATGCCATCACCTCCAACCGCCCTTACCGAGCGTTTGTTACCCCACAATATGCGCTGGAAGAAATCCGCCGCAGTGCAGGCACACAGCTTGATTCCACAGTCGTTCAAATAATGATGGAATTGTTCCAGTCCCACCCATCGAAACTTCTGTCAGCATCCTGAATGGTTCCCATCAGAAAAATCTTCAATAGATACACACTCCTTTTGAATCGAAATGTTTGGATATGATTGTGCCATATAGGGAAAAATCCAGGCTGTCTGCAGGCGGAAAATGCGCAAATGCCGCCATGCAACCACCGATATATTTTCGTTATCTCCTCCCCTGTTTGGCAAGTACCAATTTTTCAACTAATCATGTTGACATCCCCAACGTTTCTGTTATAATTAAAAAGTGGTTTCGATAAAATTCTAAGTATATATGTGTACTTGGTATTCTATTTAGCAGACCATCAATTCCACAATTACATAAATCTTGACCTTATCAAGAGAGGCTGAGGGAACGGCCCTGTGAAGCCCGGCAACCTGCACATGGATGCAAGGTGCCAATTCCTGCGGAGTGGATAACCGTGCAGATGAGGGGTTTGTTAACAATCGCCCTCCGGTTATAGCCGGAGGGTTTTTGTGTCAAGATGGCTCAACAAGGAGGAACAGCAATGGCAAACAAGAATTTTTTCACATCCGAATCCGTTACCGAAGGGCATCCGGATAAAATCTGCGACCAGATTTCCGACGCGATTCTTGACGCGATCATCGCACAGGACCCTATGGCGCGCGTCGCGTGTGAGACTTTTGCAACGACCGGCATGGTGCTGGTAGCAGGTGAGATCAGCACGGAATGCTATGTCGATATTCCTAAAGTCGTACGGAACACCATCCGCGACATCGGCTACACCCGGGCAAAATTCGGTCTGGACTGCGACACCTGCTCGGTGCTGACTGCCATTGATGAGCAGTCTCCGGACATCGCCGCAGGCGTCAACGTTGCGTTGGAGACACGTGACGGCAAGAAAGATGAAATCGCGGATATTGGTGCCGGCGATCAGGGCATGATGTTTGGCTACGCCTGCAACGAAACGCCTGAGTTAATGCCTCTGCCTATTTCTCTTGCGCACAAACTGGCGCGCAAGTTGACCGAGGTACGTAAAAGCGGCGAACTCTCCTATCTGCGGCCGGATGGTAAGACACAGGTCACTGTTGAATATGACGGCGACCGCCCGGTACGGGTCGACACCGTGGTCGTTTCCGCACAGCACAGCCCGGATGTTTCTACCGAGCAGATCCATAAAGACATCATTGCCAACGTGATCAACGTTGTCATCCCTGAAAACCTGCTGGACGACAAAACGCGCTACTTCATCAACCCCACGGGGCGTTTCGTTCTGGGCGGCCCCGCCGGTGATACCGGTCTGACTGGCCGCAAGATCATTGTGGACACCTACGGAGGATATGCCCGTCACGGCGGCGGCGCATTTTCCGGAAAAGACCCGACCAAAGTGGATCGCTCCGGCGCATATGCCGCGCGTTACGTTGCCAAAAACATTGTTGCCGCCGGTCTCGCCGACAAGTGCGAAGTGGAAATCGCATATGCCATCGGCGTAGCCAATCCGGTTTCAATTTTGGTCGATACGTTCCATACCCACAAAATCGACGAAATCAAGATTCAGGATTTGGTCAAGAAGTACTTTGATTTACGGCCTGCCGCCATCATCCAAAAACTTGATCTTCGCAAACCGATCTTCCAAAAATTGGCTGCCTACGGGCACATGGGCCGCGAAGATCTGGGCGTGAGCTTCGAGAAAACGGATTTAGCAGAAACACTCCGAAAAGCCGCGTTCTGAGCAAAAATCAACCCTATATTTTTATAAACCGAAAACAGTCGCCTTATGTAGGCGGCTGTTTTTGACTATGCAGTAATCACCAGATATATGCTCGTCTGCCTTGCACATTTTTACAAATAATGCACAAAGAACTATGTGGTCCTCCCCGGCTCTTTCGGTCGATTTCACCATTTCCTTTTCCGGCTCATACTATGGAAAAAAGGGGTGGTGGATATGTTCCAGATGATCGTCGGTGTTCTCATTGCATTCTTTACCGTCATCGGTGTCACGGAAGTCGTTCGCAGTGGTCTGCGATATTTCTTAACGCCCCCGGAGGGCCGCGTCACCTACATGGTGCGGGTACACGGACGGGATGAAGGGGTAGAATACATCGTGCGCGCACTGGCATTCGCTGCACGGGAACAATGTGCCAAAAACGTACCTGTCATCATCTTAATCGACGATGATATGGATGCGCAAACGCGTCAGATCTGCGATGTACTGGCTGGGGAATTGGGATGCGTGCAAGTATGCAAATCGCAGGAAATTCCACGCGTTATCAACGCGGGAGCGTAACAGCTATTATCTCTTTAAGCGGCAAACGGCCTGAGAAAACGTATGCATCGTTTTTTAAGGC
>NZ_JBDNLG010000012.1:0-45509 GCF_047718355.1 Ethanoligenens sp. | reverse complement strand
ATATTATAAATATATTACAAAAAATAAATATATTATAATAATATTACATAAATGTAAAATAGATATAATGAAAGCAATAGATGAATGCGCAGATTTTATCCTTTTTGTGTATTACATCCATTCACCAAAAGACCCAGCCGCTTTCCACGGCAAAGTAAAAAACCAAAGCAGGGGTGATTGCATTGATGAAATGGGTCTGGTCAGGCATGATTTTGTTATCAGTAGTTCTGGGGATAGCAAATGGAAGAATTGGGGCCGTATCACAGGCTGCAATCAAAGGGGCGCAGGATGCGATTCTGCTCTGTATCACACTTTTGGGTGTGATTTGTTTGTGGAATGGGTTGATGAAGATTGCGGAGTCGGCGGGAATCACACGAGTACTGGCTAACTTATTTTTGCCCTTGACACGTCGTTTGTTTCCAGATTTGCCGCCGCATGGGGCCGGTATGCAGGCAGTTTGCATGAATATGACGGCAAATCTGCTGGGGTTAGGGAATGCCGCAACACCCCTCGGGCTTCGTGCTATGCGTGAGATGGCAGCTGTTAGTCATAAAAAAGGAACAGCCACCAATTCAATGGCGATGTTTGTGGTCATTAATACAGCGGCGCTGCAATTGATTCCCACAACAACGGCTGCCATACGCATTCGGTTTGGTTCCGTTTCACCGTTTGATATTTTACCGTGCACATGGATTTCCTCGCTGGTCAGTTTGGCAATAGGAATTGGGTTTGCCTGCGTATTAGGTGGGAGGGGAAAAAGATATGGGTAGTCTGGGTTCGTTTATTGTCCCTCTCATTATTGCGTCTATTGTTCTGGCTGGACTTTTTAAAAAGCAGAATGTATTTGATGTTTTTTTACAAGGTGCAAAAGAGGGCATCCCCATTACCGTCAGTATCGTCCCCCCTCTGATCGGTTTAATGACGGCAATTGCCATGCTTAACGCATCCGGTGCATTTACCATGCTTGCACAGGCGTTATCACCGCTTTGGAGTCTTTTGCATATGCCTGGAGATGTGGTGCCGTTGGCGATTATGCGTTCCATCTCCGGCAGTGGTTCGCTCTCGCTTTATCAAAATATCCTGCAAAAAAACGGGCCGGACAGCTTTATTGGCAGAGTAGCCTCTGTGCTGCAAGGTTCCAGTGAGACGACATTTTACACGATTGCCGTATACTTTGGTTCGGTCGGCATTTCAAAGACGCGGCACACGCTTCCAGCCGCGTTGGCCGCTGATTTCACGGGGCTGGTCATGAGTGTGTTGACGGTAAGTCTGTTTTTAAAATAAAAAAGCAGCATCCAAATCAATGGATGCTGCAAAGTACAGTTGTTCTATTTTGGGGCCTGATTGATAAACAATCCTATAGGCTGAAACAAGGGTTTAATCAGCAATGAGGGATTCGCCGGTCATTTCGGCAGGAATAGGCAAACCGAGAATTTTCAGCATGGTGGGAGCAATATCAGCCAATTTCCCGCCTTCACGCAGTTTGACATCCTGTCCGACCACGATAAATGGCACTGGACGTGTGGTATGTGCGGTGAACGGGGTGCCATCCTTTGCCTTCATCTGATCGGCGTTGCCGTGGTCGGCAGTGATGAGGACGGTACCGCCCAGTTTGGTCACAGCGTCCACTACTTTGCCCACGCCGTCATCTACTGCCTCAACCGCTTTGACCGCTGCGTCAAGTATGCCGGTATGGCCGACCATGTCGCAGTTGGCAAAATTCAAAATAATGACGTCAAATTTGCCGCTTTCGATGTTGGCGACCACTTTTTCGGTGACCTCCGGCTCGCTCATTTCGGGCTGAAGGTCGTAGGTGGCGACTTTGGGGGATTGAACCAGTACACGTTCCTCGCCGGGATAGATTTTTTCCACGCCGCCGTTGAAGAAGAATGTGACATGCGCGTACTTTTCTGTTTCCGCAATGCGCAGCTGGGTCAGACCCTTATCGCTGATGTATTCACCAAACGTATTTTTCAGGGACTGGGGTTTGAATGCGACATCGACATTGGGCATTGTCGCATCATACTGCGTCATACACACAAAGTGGGTGGGGAAATAGCCTTTTTTACGTGCGAACCCGTCGAATGCGGGGTCTACCAGTGTGCGGGTGATTTCACGTGCACGGTCAGGGCGGAAGTTGAAGAAAATGACAGAGTCATTTTCCTTGATGGTGCCCGCAGCGTCTACGACTGTCGGCTCCACAAATTCATCCGTTTTGTCGGCGGCATAAGAAGCGTCGACAGCGGCGGTCGCGGACGTATTCTGTACACCCTCACCATTGACGATGGCATTGTATGCTTTGGATACGCGTTCCCAGCGGTTGTCGCGGTCCATGGCGTAATAACGACCAGAAAGCGTGGCGATTTTGCCCACGCCGGCTTCGCTCAATTTGGCTTCCAGTTCGGTGATGAATGCTTTGGCGGAGCTGGGCGGCACATCGCGTCCGTCAAGGAAAGCATGGACATAGACTTTGGTCAGTCCGGCGCGTTTGGCCAGATCGATCAGACCGTACAAATGCGCGTTGTGACTGTGCACACCGCCGTTGGACAGCAGACCCAGCAGATGCAGCGCGCTGTTGTTTTTCTTGCAGTTTTGTACGGCGTCTGTAAACGCCTGATTGTCGAAGAAATCACCGTCTGCAATGGATTTGGTGATTCGGGTCAATTCCTGATAGACCACACGGCCCGCACCGATGTTGGTGTGGCCGACCTCACTGTTGCCCATCTGTCCTTCCGGCAGGCCGACGGCCAGACCAGAAGCACCGATGGTGGTGTTTGGGCATTCTTTGAAATATTTGTCGAGGTGCGGTTTTTTTGCCGCCGCGATTGCATTGCCATAATCAGACGGATTGATGCCGAAGCCGTCCATAATCACAAGAGCCAACGGTTTTTTCATAATGAGGTTCCCCTTTCAGCGAAAGCTGACATGCAGTATAGAAAACAACTCGTGGTGTGCAGTTTGAGTGTACAGCCAGATTGTAAAATTGCAGTAGCCTTATTTAGATGCGGCTTCCAGAATTACAGCGAAATCGGCTGGTTTGAGCGAAGCGCCGCCGATCAGTCCGCCGTCCACGTCAGGCTGCGCCAGCAGTTCTGCCGCATTTTTGGCATTCATGGAACCGCCGTATTGCACGATGGTCTCTTCAGCGGCTGCTGCGCCATACAGTGAAGCAACGGTGTCACGGATGAATTTATTGACTTCATTGGCTTGTTCCGCCGTGGCGGTCTTGCCGGTGCCGATGGCCCAGACAGGCTCATAAGCGATGATGACGTTTTTCAGCGCTTCAGCCGAGACGCCGCTCAGGGCGATCTTGAGCTGAATGGCAATCACGTCGAAGGTGATGCCCTGCTCGCGCTGCTCAAGGGTTTCACCCACACAGAGCAGAACGGTTAAGCCGTGCGCAAGCGCGGCGGTGGTGCGTTTGTTGACGGTGATGTCCGTCTCGCCAAAATATTGGCGGCGTTCGCTGTGACCGACGATGACATATTTAACGCCGAGAGCATTGAGCATAGGAGCGGAAATTTCACCGGTGTAGGCACCGTTTTCCGCCCAGTGCACGTTTTCAGCGCCGATACCGATCTTAGAACCTTTTGCAGCTTCAAGTGCGGCGGGCAGGTCGATATACGGTACGCAGAGCACCACGTCGGCGGTGGATTTATCGGCGGCGGGTTTAATCTCAGCGATGAGTTTTGCAGCTTCTTCCGGAGTGGTGTTCATTTTCCAGTTACCGGCGATGACTTTTTTGCGGCTCATATTCTAAATTCCTCCAAATCGTTGTTCCATTCGGTTTTTATGCGTACTTTATACGCGCAATTGAAAATGTATAAGCAAAGGCGGCGCGGCTGCTCGCCGTCGCCGCCTTACCTGTTCGCGTCTTACCGGGGAGTGCCGCAGATACGGCACAGTGCAATCTTTATTTGTCGTTGAGGCACGCGATACCGGGCAGCACTTTGCCTTCAAGGAACTCGAGGGAAGCGCCGCCGCCGGTGGAGATGTGGGTCATTTTATCGGCAAAACCAAGTTTTTCGATGGCCGCAGCGGAATCGCCGCCGCCGATGATGGAGATGGCTTTGGAGTTAGCAATCGCGGTGGCGATAGCACGGGTGCCGGCCGCGAAGTAATCCCATTCGCTCACACCCAAAGGACCATTCCAGACCACGGTGCCTGCGTTGGCGACGGCCGCCGCAAACAGTTTTTCGGTTGCAGGTCCGATATCCAGGCCCATCCAGCCGTTGGGAATCTCATCGGATTCCACGACCTGTTTTTCACATTCCGGATCGTATTTATCGCCAATGCGGTTGTCTACCGGCAGCAAGAATTTAATACCCTTGGCTTTGGCGGAAGCAATCAGTTCTTTGGCGAGGTCCAGCTTGTCTTCTTCACAGAGGGAGTTGCCAATGTGATGGCCTTGTGCCTTCATGAAGGTGTAGGCCATGCCGCCGCCGATGATGAGAGTATCCACTTTTTCAATCAGGTTTTTGATAACCGCGATCTTATCGGACACTTTTGCACCGCCAAGGATAGCGACAAACGGGCGTTTCGGGTCATCCAACGCTTTGCCCATCACAGAGAGTTCTTTGCCGATGAGAAAGCCGGCGACGGAAACCGGAATAAAATGGGACACACCTTCGGTGGATGCATGGGCGCGGTGGGCGGTGCCAAACGCGTCGTTGACGAAAATCTCGCCATAAGAGGCCAACTCTTTGGCAAAAGCAGGATCGTTCTTTTCTTCTTCTTTGTGGTAGCGAACATTCTCAAGCAGAATGGCTTCGCCGTCTTTCAAGTTGGCGGCCAGTGCTTTGGCGTCATCGCCGATCACATCTTTGGCAATCTTCACTTCTTTGCCGAGCAATTCAGAAAGACGTTTTGCGACTGGTGCGAGGGAATATTTCGGGTTGAATTCGCCCTTCGGGCGGCCCAGATGGGAGGACAGCACCACTTTGGCGCCATGCTCCAGCAAATACTGGATGGTGGGCAGCGAAGCAGTAATCCGCTTGTCGTCGGTAATGTTGCCATTGGCATCGAGGGGCACGTTGAAGTCCAAACGGGCAAACACACGTTTTCCCGCCACATCTACGTCCTCAATGGTTTTCTTGTTGTAAGTCATTCATTAACACTCCCTGAATATTAAATTTACCTTCATCACGGGGATAAGGCTGGTTTGTTAAATAAAAAACAATCAGCCTTTCTTATTGTAAACGAAGGCAGAGGGATTTTCAAGTGGTTTGCAAAGGAAATGGGATATTCCGGCAGCTCGCCCCCGATTTTTATGCAGTTGTGTGCGGGGTCGGCGCATCCGAAGGACGCACCGGCCAGGTATGCCGCGTCAGTTCACCGTTCGCACGCAAGCCGGAGAACTCCCACTGACGCAACACTTCATAAGCGCCAACAGCCACCGCATTGGACAGATTGAGGCAACGTGCCTCCGCCCGCATGGGTAACCGCACGGTTGCGTCTGCGTGTGCGAGCAGTAAATCTTCGGGAAGCCCGGCCGTTTCCTTGCCAAAAACCAGACAGGCATCCTGCGGATAACGGACTTCGGTATAGGCACGGGGTGCTTTAGAGGAAAAGAATGTGCAAGGCCCGGGCAGATGGCACAGAAAATCATCCAGACTGTCGTAATACGTGATGTCCAGCAAATGCCAGTAATCCAGCCCGGCGCGCTTGAGTTTGGTGTCGTCGATGGCAAACCCGAGTGGCTTGACCAAGTGCAGACGGGCGCCTGTTGCGGCACAGGTACGTGCAATGTTTCCGGTGTTCTGCGGAATTTCGGGTTCGATGAGTGCAATATTGAGCAATCCGTATTTCCTCCCTTTTGCCGGCAGCCCGAAATCTGCCTGCGGCCGGACGCGAGTGTTCACTCCGCAGTCCCTTCAAATTCTACATCATCAAAGCCTGCTTTTCAAGATGGTTTGCTGCGCTTTCTTTCAAAAATACTGTTTTGGAGGTCTGCTGGACATATACGGGGAGCAAACGCGCTTTGATTGATAAACTTTTAGGTTGGCTAAGCATTTTCGGATGCTGGTTCCGCGAAAGTTTATAGATCAGACATATCTTTCTTATCGAACCGCCTTGAAAAAAGCAAGATGCGGGGATATACTGGTACATGCTCTCCGGCAAAAAACGGCACGGGCGTAATATGCGCCTGTGCATGGAAAGTTAAGGTGACAGTATGGACAATCGCTTTGCGGCCTCTCTGCAAAAAAATAAGGTCGGGATGGCAATTATGATCGTCTCGGCGGCCTGTACGGCATTCGGGCAGTATTTCTGGAAATCCTCTCACGGGACAAACCTGCTCATCATGTTCATAGGGTTTGTGTTTTATGGGTTTGGCGCACTCACCATGATTTTAGCATTTCGGTATGGCAGTTTCTCTGTGCTGCACCCCATGCTCAGTCTGGGCTATATTTTTGGGATGGTCATCAGCGTGGGACTTCTCGGGGAAACGATTGATGCTTATAAAATCATCGGACTGCTGTTTATCCTGTTCGGTGTAACAATGGTGGGGGTCGGCGATGAATAACGGGTTTATTTTTGTGCTGACCACGGTCGGCGGCATTCTTATCATGACGCTGCTCGGCTCTCTTGGCGGGTTTTTCTTTAAAAAAAGCACCAACGGCGCGACCGTCTGGGAGATTGCCAAAAGCAAATTTGTCTATATCGGGGTGGTGTTCTACCTGACCGGCGCGGTGGCGAACATTCTAGTACTCAAAGTGCTGCCCTATTCAGTGGTCTACCCCATGTCTGCCATCACCTACGTATGGTCGATGATCTTTTCGCGGCTGATTCTGAAAGAAAAATTTACGCGGCAAAAACTCATTGGCATCATTGCCATTATCATTGGCGCTGCCTTTTTCGGCATGGATGGGTTTGCGGGGTTGGTCAAATAGGAATCTTATTTTTTAAGTGAACGTAGCGCTTTTTGTGCCAGGCAGGCAAGAAGGATGCATATCGCCTGTTTCCGTTTGGCAAACGCAAGGGTTGTCCCCAGCCGCCCCGCAGGCCATTCGGTCGCAGATACTTCAGCCAACGCATGTGTAACGGTCGGGTCTTGAATGATTTTCCAAATAAAATGGTACTTTTTTGAAAATGTTGGTGCGTTTGCGGCATAATAATTGAGCAGGGTGGGAATCTCCGCGCAGATCTTGCGGGGCAGGCGCTCTTTTGCAAGCGCTTCCAAGCCGTTTTCTGCGGCGAATGTATCTAAAAATGTGTATTTGTGCAGACGACAGCTGAAATAGGCCGGTTGAAAGCGTCCCGTGAATGTGGAAGCCTGTTCCACGTAATGGTAAAGTGGGCGGGCGAGGTAGGCTGCCCGTTCGGCGTGGAATGTTACCAGCAGATTAAAAAGGTTGTCTTCGGTGTAGTAGCGCTTTTCATCGGGAAAACGCAGGTGACGTTCTTTGAGCGGCGCCGCGCGGTACAGGCAGCACCACACATAAGAACGGGCGTCTGCAAACGGACAAAGCGCCGTGAAAGCGGACAATTCCTGAGGCGCATATCCGAAGAAATACGGCAGGATGTGCATACGGAGGTCATCTTTGGTGAAGACGCGGCTCCCGCCGGGAAAGGTCTTGCAGACGGCGGATTGCCCCGGCTTGTCCATCCAGTAGTCGCAGACGACCAAATCGGCATCCGTTTCTCTTGCGCGGCTGTAAAGGGCGGCGAACATATCGGGTTCTGTCCAGTCATCTGCATCCGCGAAACCGAGATAGACCCCGCTTGCTGCATCCATGCCCGCATTGCGCGCGGCAGCGGGGCCGGCGTTGGCGGTGTGCAGTACGCGCACCCGTGCGTCTTTTGCGGCGAATGCGTCACAAATGGCCGGGCTTTTATCAGTGGAACCGTCGTCTACCAGAACAAGTTCTATAGAGCGGCAGGTTTGGTTTAAAAGGGAGTTTATGCAGCGTGACAAAGATTTTTCGGCATTGTAAACTGGGACGATGATGCTGACCGGAACAGACATGAGCGGCTTCCTTTCTGCTGCGGGGTATTGAATATGACAGTATTTCTATGATACAATAGTTTCTTGTAAAATGAAAGGATTTCCCGCCGAGGGATGCTTTACCTTTTTTCTAATACGCTTTTCTGACTGATACAGATTGCATGGTTGCGGCCGCCTGTACGGGTTTGTCCCAACAGGCAGGCCGCAGTGGAAAGAAAGAGGGGCTTGTTTGAAACTGCTGAGCATTGCAGTGCCTTCCTACAATGTGGAAGATACACTGGAGGCTACGCTCCGCTCCCTTTGTCTGCCGGAACTGTTACCGGCCCTCGACATCATTGTGGTGGATGACGGCTCGACAGACGGCACGGCTAAGCTGGCGAACACGTTTGCGAAGCGATATCCCGACAGTGTGCGGGTGATTTCGCAGCAGAACAAAGGGCATGGCGGTGCGGTGAACACGGGAATCGCCGCCGCGCTGGGGCGGTATTTCAAAGTGGTGGACGGGGATGATACGTTAGCCGCCGATGGTTTTGCACGTCTGCTCACCTGCCTGCACACATCGCAGGCGGATTTGGTGCTGGCACATTATGAGAAGGTGCCGGCGAATGATTCCGCCCATCCCGTGCCCATGCGTTTTAAAGGTGTGGAGTTCGGGCGTGTATACCCGTTTGCCGAACTGCCGCTGGACAGCGGCCTGTATTTCGGCATCCATTCCATTACGATCCGCACCGATATCCTGCGCAGAAACGACATCCGGTTGCAGGAGCATACGTTTTATGTCGATGTGGAATATGGGCTGCTGCCGGTGCCCTATATCCAGACGGTGGCTTTTTTGGACGACATCGTCTATCGGTATGCTGTGGGCCGCGCGACGCAGTCCATTGCTGTCGACAGCTTTGTGCGCCGCTACGGAGACCATGAGCGGGTGGTGAAGCGGATGGTCGGGTTTGTGCGGCAGACGGCGCTGGATGAGGCGCGTGCCGCGTATGCCTATACCGTTCTGAAAAAACTCTGCTTTACCCAATACATGATTGCGGCGTTCTACGACCCGGATTTCAAAAGGGGCGGATGGCGCGCGCGCCGGTTTGACGCATGGCTGAAAAAAGCAGACGCAAAATTATATGGCATGATGGCGGAGAATACTTATCTGCGCCTGTTGCGGCGCACGCGATTTCTCTTTTTACGCACGGCTTTTTCCAAAGCACTGATGAACAGGGCCTACCGGCTGTTAAACATCCTTTTCCAGAATAAACGGAAATTTACGTATTGAATGGAGGATTATTGTGAAAGGTATTATTTTGGCGGGTGGCTCCGGCACCCGGCTTTATCCCATTACCAAGGCAGTATCAAAGCAACTTCTGCCGATTTATGACAAACCCCTGATTTACTATCCGCTTTCGGTACTGATGCTTGCGGGTATTCGGGACATTCTCATCATCTCCACCCCGCGTGATCTGCCGTTGTACCGCAGCCTGTTGGGGGATGGCACCCAGTTTGGCGTAGAGTTTTCCTATGTGGTGCAAGATCAACCGCGCGGCCTTGCCGAAGCATTTATTTTGGGCGAGGAGTTTATTGGGGGCGACAGTGTCTGCCTGGTGCTGGGCGATAATTTTTTCTACGGTGCGGGTTTGACCCAGTTGTTGCAGGAAGCTTTCGATTTGCGTGACGGCGCGGTGGTGTTCGGCTGCTATGTCAAACAGCCGAAAGCTTTTGGCGTGGTTGATTTTGACAAGCAGGGGAATGTGCTGTCCATTGAGGAAAAGCCGGAGAACCCCAAGTCGAACTATGCGGTGCCCGGTTTGTACTTTTATGATAATCAAGTGGTGGAGATTGCAAAGGCGGTTAAGCCCTCGCCGCGCGGCGAACTGGAAATCACCAGTATCAACACTGCTTATCTGGAACGGGGCAAACTGAAGGTCAAGTTGTTTGGCCGCGGCGTGGCGTGGCTGGATACCGGCACCTGTCAGGGACTGTTGCAGGCGGCCAATTTTGTGGAAGCCGTACAGACCAGGCAGGGGCTTTATATCGCCTGTCTGGAAGAAATCGCTTATGTCAAGGGCTTTATCGGCCGTGAGGAAGTAAAAAAGGCTGCCGAGGTTCTGCATAAGACTGATTATGGCAAATATCTGGCCGCCATCGCGGGCGAATGACGATGCGGCGGGCGGGCCGTGTTGCGGCAGTCATTCTCAATTTTCGGGACAATGAGAACACACTGCAGCTGGTAACAACGCTGCAAGGATGCGATGAGATTGGCTGCATCTGTGTGGTGGATAATTCTGAAACAGGCGGGCTAACGGGGCAGGAAGAACCGCTTCAGGCGGAAAACATCCTTTTTCGGAAGACGGCAAACGAAGGATACTCGAAAGGGAATAATCTGGGCATTTCGGCTGTAGAATCACAATATGGTCTGCCGGATTTTTTCATGGTGGCTAATCCTGATATCGAAATCGACTGCGCTAGTGTGGAATGTTGTGTCCGTCTGCTGCAAAGTGTTCCGGCGATTGCTCTGGCGGCCCCCCGTATGCTGCGTGCAGATGGAACGTTTCACGATTTGCCTGGTTGGTGCAGACGTACAGTACGCGGGGATCTGGCCTATAGCTCGGGAATTCTTGCGCGGCTGCTTGGCATGCGGCGTGAAGCATATCCTACGTCGTATTGGGACGAGCTGCCGTTCGTGCGTGTAGACTGCGTTGCGGGTGCGTGCTTTTTCATTCGGGCAAAAGCCTTTAAAACCTGTGGCTATTTTGACGAACACTCGTTCCTTTTTTATGAGGAGGACATGCTGGGTGAAAAACTGCATCGCATGGGGTTGGGAGAGGCGGTTTGTACCGGCTGTACCTACCGGCATCTGGAGGGGGTTTCCACGCAGGTTTCTCTCCAAAAATATCGCATCATGCAGCACAGCCGTATCTATTTTCACAAGGTATATCGGCACGCGAGCGCTGCCGCACTATTGGTACTGTATGCGGCCACGGCGCTTGGCATTTGTGAGAATATTTTGAAAAGGATAGTATCTGCATTACATTTCAAAAAATGATGAAAGACAGGGAGTTTTTTATGCGTATGCTGATTATCGCTGCCGATGGACAGCTTGGCACCGATGCGGTTTCTTACTTTTCAAAGAAATATGAGGTGTCCGCATTTCAGACAGCCGACATGGATGTCACCGACCCCATTCGCGTGAACGGAGCGATTTTGGCGGTCAAACCGGATGTGGTACTCAACTGCGCAGCCATGACCAATGTGGATGGCTGTGAGGCGAAGGCGGAGCAGGCATATCGGGTTAATGCCTACGGTGCGGGATTGGTCGCACTGGCTGCCAGCCGCGTGGGGGCATATCTGGTGCATATCTCAACGGATTATGTGTTTGCGGGAGACGGTAAGTTCCCGTATGTGGAGACGGACCGCCCTTCCCCCAAAAATGTTTATGGCGCGTCTAAACTTTCGGGTGAACAGCATGTGCAGGCGCTCTGCCCTAACCATGCGATTCTGCGCACGGCGTGGCTGTACGGTCCCCACGGCAATAATTTTGTCAAGACGATGCTCAAGCTTGCCAAAGAACATGATGAAATCAGTGTGGTGACCGATCAGGTAGGCAACCCGACCTCCACATTTGAACTCGTCCGCATCATCGACGCAGTCGTCACCAGCCGGGCAACCGGCATTTTTCACGCCACCTGTGAGGGTGTTTGCTCGTGGAATGCGTTTGCCCGTGAAATTTTCCGGCAGGCGGGCGTGAACGTGCGCGTCAAGGATGTGACCTCCGAAGAATTTGTCCGCCCGGCACACCGCCCATCTTATTCCGTCCTCTCAAAAGACAAATTGGCCGCTATGACCGGCCATCGCCCTGCGGATTGGCAGGATGCATTGCGGGAATATTTCGATTATGAAGCGGGAAATGTTGATTTTTGATGTGAATTTTGTCATACTGGTAGAGTTGTACAGAACAGAAAGGAAAGTGTACGCATGAATGTGACCAAAACAAAACTCGACGGCGTGATGGTCGTGGAGCCGCAGGTATTTGGAGATAACAGAGGCTGGTTTACAGAAACTTATTCCAAAGAGAAAATGGCACCGCTGGGTATCACAGTGGATTTTGTGCAGGATAACCATTCGTTCAGCGCCCAAAAAGGCACACTGCGCGGGCTGCATTTCCAGATGCACCCCAAAGCGCAGTCCAAACTGCTGCGTTGCACACGGGGCAAAATTCTGGACGTTGCCGTGGATATCCGCAAGGGTTCGCCCAACTACACCAAATGGGTAGGTGTGGAATTGAGCGCTGAAAATAAAAAGCAGCTGTTTATTCCAGCCGGTTTCGCGCATGGTTTTGTGACGCTTACCGATGACGTGGAAGTGCAGTATAAAGTTGACGAATATTACGCGCCGGACTGCGACCGCAGCATCCGGTTCGACGACCCGGCCATCGGTGTGGACTGGGGCGTTGCCGATCCGGTTTTGTCCAAAAAAGATTTGAGCGCTCCCTTACTCAAAGACAGCGACTGCAATTTTACCTATCCGGCGCAGTAACGCCGCGGTGATATAAGGAGATTAAACATGAAGATTCTGGTGACGGGCGGAGCAGGCTTTATTGGCTCCAACTTTGTATATTATATGCTGGCGCACCATCCCGAGGATGAGATCATCTGCCTTGACCTGCTGACTTATGCCGGCAACTTGCAGACGCTGGACGCGGCGTTGCAGAACCCCAAATTCAAATTCGTCAAAGGCGATATCGCCGACCGCGCGTTTGTATTTGATCTGTTCCGCAAAGAAAAACCGGAAGTGGTCGTCAATTTTGCCGCCGAGTCGCATGTGGACCGCTCGATTGAAAACCCTGAAATCTTCCTTACCACCAACATCCTTGGCACCAGCGTGCTGATGGACGCAAGCCGTGAATTCGGTGTGCAGAGGTATCATCAGATCTCCACCGATGAAGTGTATGGGGATCTGCCGCTTGACCGCCCCGACTTGATGTTTACCGAGGAGACGCCACTCCATACCTCTTCGCCTTATTCTTCGTCAAAAGCGGGCGCCGACCTGCTGGTCATGGCCTACCACCGCACCTACGGTCTGCCGGTGACGCTGACACGCTGCTCCAACAACTACGGTCCCTATCATTTTCCTGAAAAGCTCATCCCGCTCATCATCACGCGTGCGCTGGATGAGAAGCCTGTTCCGGTTTACGGTACAGGTGCGAATGTGCGTGACTGGCTGTATGTGGGCGACCACTGTTCCGCCATTGATTTGGTGCTGCGAAAGGGCAAAGTCGGCGAGACCTATAACGTGGGCGGACACAACGAGCGCAGCAACCTGGAAGTGGTCAAGGCAGTGCTGCGGGAACTGGGTAAACCGGAGAGCCTGATTACCTATGTGACCGACCGCAAAGGGCATGACCGCCGCTATGCGATTGATCCGACCAAAATTGAAAAGGAACTTGGCTGGCAGCCGACCTACCGCTTTGATGAAGGCATCAAGGTGACCGTGGCGTGGTATTTGGAAAACAAGTCATGGTGGGAAAACATTATTTCGGGCGACTATCAGGCGTACTATCAAAAGATGTATCAAGACCGCTGATTGGCTGGAGTGTAATCGTGATTCTGCCGGCCGACATCCGTTTGTGCCGGGACAAGAACAGTTTTGATGAACTGTCGGAGTTTTAACATGTTGAATACTTTCAAGAATTTTAAAAAATATTCCTACCTGTTGCAGCAACTGGTCATTCGCGATTTTAAAGTCAAATACAAACGGTCAATTTTGGGTGTGCTTTGGAGCGTTTTGAATCCGCTGTTTACCATGATCGTGCTGACCGTGGTTTTTGAAGGCGTAATGCAGCTGAAGGGCAGTGCGACCATCAAAAGTTATCCGGTCTACCTGCTTTCCGGCTTGCTGTTTTGGAACTATTTTTCTGAGGCGTCCAGTTTGGCGATGGGCTCTGTAGTTAATAATTTTAACCTCATTAACAAGGTCTACATGCCCAAATATATCTTTCCGCTTTCCAAAGTGCTTTCCAGCGCGATTAACTTTGTGTTTTCCCTGGTGGCCCTTTATGCCATTATCTTTTTTCAGCCGGTGCCACTCTCATGGATGCATATCTTTTTACCGCTTGATATGATCTATACGGTAATTTTTGCAATGGGTGTGTCATTGTTCCTTTCTGCCATAACGGTCTTTTTCCGCGATATGTTCTATATCTATGGCGTGCTTATCACCATGTGGATGTATATGACGCCGATTATCTATACCATCGATACCATCGAGCGGAGCAAATATCACTGGTTCATGATGCCGATTGTCAAAATCAATCCGATGTATTATTATATCACGTATGCAAGGCAGATCATTTTGTATGGGCAGATGCCGACGCTCCATATGAATCTGGTCTGTTTAGGCGCGTCTCTGCTGACATTGCTGATAGGCGGACTCTTTTTCCGCTGGCAGCAGGACCGGTTCATTTATCATATCTAAGAAAGCCGTCCGTTTTTAAGGGTCGCTTTGCCATGGGGGTTTTCCTTTGATTAAAGTAGAAAATGTGTCGATGAAATTTAATTTGGGCAAGGATCGGGTGAATACGCTCAAGGAATTTCTTATCCGCGCCATGAAGCGCGATCTGGAAAAAAAAGAAGAATTTTGGGCGCTGCGGGATATCTCATTTGAAGTACCCAAAGGCGAGGTGCTGGGGCTGGTGGGTACGAATGGCGCCGGTAAAAGCACCTTGCTTAAAGTAATTTCGGGCGTGATGAAACCGACCGTTGGGACAGTGGCGTTACATGGTTCCATTGCCCCGATGATCGAATTGGGCGCGGGGTTTGATTTGGAGCTGACCGCCAAGGAAAATGTCTTTTTGAATGGTTCCATCCTCGGCTATAGGAAGGCGTTTTTGGAAGACAAGTATCAGGAAATCGTGGATTTCGCAGAGCTGTCCGCATTTATGGACGTGCCGGTACGCAACTTTTCTTCCGGTATGGTTGCCAGGTTGGCTTTTGCCATTGCCACGTTGGTTGCACCGCAGATTTTGATTGTGGATGAAATTCTTTCGGTGGGTGACCCACCCTTCCAGCAGAAAAGTCAGCACAAAATGATGGATATGATCCATGGCGGGGCAACGGTGGTTTTTGTGTCGCATTCCATGCAGGATATCAAACGGCTATGCAAACAGGTTATGTGGCTTGACCATGGACAGATGAAAATGTTGGGTGATACCGATACGGTGCTGGAAGCATATGCAGATTTTTGCCATTTGGATAAAGAATGAGATAAGACAGAAATTTTGATAAAAAAGAGAATAAGGAATGGGTGGAAATGTAATGCCTTTTGAACCAACAGTCTCCATTGTGATTGTAAATCTGAACGGTTTGCGGCATCTGGATGAATGCTTTAAATCAATCCAACGGTTGGACTATCCCAAAGACAAAATCGAAGTTGTGATGGTGGACAACGGTTCAACCGATGGATCCGTAGAGTTCATGCGCAAAAAGTACAGTTGGGTTAAGCTGATTCGCAATTCTAAAAATGAAGGATTTGCGAAACCAAGCAATGATGGCGCGCGCGCGGCGACTGGCGAATATGTGGCATTTTTGAACAACGATATGCGCGTACATCGCCGTTGGCTGGCTGAATTGGTGCACTCCATTGAGGTGAATCAGGCCACTTGTGCCGGCTCGGTCATCCTCAACTGGAATGGAGAACTGCTGGATTTTGCGGGCGGTAGCATGACGTTTTATGGCATGGGATTTCAATACCATTTTCATGAACCGGTCAAGCAGATTGAGGCACAGCTATCACAGGATAGAGACCTGTTTTTTGCCTGCGGCGGTGCCATGTTGGTCAACCGGCAGGTTTTTCTGGAAGTCGGCGGATTTGACGAAGATTTTTTTGCCTACTTTGAGGATTCAGATTTGGGATGGCGGCTGAACACGCTGGGGTACAGGGTGATCCTCTCGGTCAAGTCGCGCGTGAATCATAAGCACCACAGTACGGGGGCTACCTTTGCACGCGAACGGATGCGCTATCTGTATTTCCGCAACAGCCTATATACCATCTACAAGAATTCCAGCGATGCAATGCTCAACAAGGCTTTCTGGCCGACGATCCTCATGAACAGCGCTTTGATTTTTAAAGAATCCGGCTTGAATGAAGAAGATTATGACCTGCGGATTGCGCGGGGCAACTTTGATCATCAGGATGCGCACATCAATCATGTGGCGGCAGCACATTTGGCAGCGCAGAACGCATTTTTAAAAAACCTGCGGACCATGTCGGAAAAACGGGCGTATATCCAAAGCCATCGCAAAGTGGATGATAATAAGATTGCCACGTTTTTTACCGACCCGTTTGCCTGTGTGGGTGCAGATTCCTATGCGTATCATGCGCTTAAATACGATTTGGTTGAACTGTTTGGGATGGATCAGGCATTTCACAAGCCAATTAAACGGCGTGTATTGCTGGTAACTGCCGATCAAATCGGTAAGAAAATGGCGGGGCCGGCTATTCGCTATTTTGAGTTTGCCAAAGCGCTGAGCAAAACCTGTGATGTTGTGCTGGCATCTTGTGGCACCGGTGGATTAGAAAGTTCATACTTTAAGTCTGTGCAATACGCATTTGGTCAGGAAGAGCAGCTATGCAAAGCTGCCGTTGAAGCGGATGTGATTATCGCACAGGGATTTATTTTAGAAAACACAAAAGATTTTGCCAAAATTGCCAGTCAGCGCTATTTGATTTTTGATCTTTATGATCCGTTGGTTATTGA
This sequence comes from Ethanoligenens sp., assembly GCF_047718355.1. Lineage (NCBI taxonomy): Bacteria > Bacillati > Bacillota > Clostridia > Eubacteriales > Oscillospiraceae > Ethanoligenens > Ethanoligenens sp. The sequence continues at coordinate 28,818 of NZ_JBDNLG010000012.1, read as the reverse complement.
AAATATCGAGGCGTTGAAGGACCATTCCTGGGGTGCGCGCAGAGAAAATGCGGCGTATACCTTGAAAGCGTTGCTGCGGCAGCTGCGTTTGGGTGATTTTTTCGTTGCGGCGAATGATGTGCAGCGCGATTATTGGATGGGGATGCTGACTTCGGTCAACCGCATTTCTCCGGAAACATATGACGTGAGTCCAAGCTTCAACAAAATGATTGATTTGGTGCCGTTTGGCATCGCAGATGAGCCTCCCGTTCATACGCGCAATGTGCTGAAGGGCGTTTGGCCTGGTATCAATAAGGAAGACTTCGTCTTGATTTGGGGCGGCGGCGTGTGGAATTGGTTTGATCCACTGTCCATTATTCAGGCAGTCAAGATCTTATCTGAAAAACGCTCGGATATCAAACTGTTTTTCTTAGGCGTAAAGCGTCCGAATCCGACGACTCCGGAGATTGCAATGCTCAACGATGCGGTCGCGCTCGCAAAAGAATTGGGCGTGTATGATAAATACGTCTTTTTCAATTTTGATTGGGTCGATTATAATGACCGGCAGAATTATTTGCTGGAAGCAGATGCGGGCGTCAGTTTTCATTTCGACACAGTAGAGACACATTTTTCATTCCGTACACGCATTCTGGATTACTTATGGGCCAACTTGCCTATTATCGGTACAGAAGGCGATTTCTTTGCCGAACTTGTGCAGGCCAAAGATCTGGGCGTGACCGTTGGATTTAAAAATGTGGACGATATTGTGGAAGCGGTTCGCAAGTTGGCCGACGATAAGGAGTTCTACGCGCGCTGCAAAGAAAACATGCTGCCGGTGGCGGAGCAATACCGTTGGAGTCGGGTCACTAAACCGATTGTTGATTTCTGCAATAATCCGGTGCATATGCGTGAGTTGACCTTCCCGATTGCCGAGATGGAACCTTCGGATAAAGAAAGTGATGGAAACGATCTGGACAGCCTGTCGGTATCTCCGTCCTCCCGCCGTGCCCGCCGGGGCTCTGTTCAACAGACGTTGTATGAGATTGAACAGCAGCAGATCGAATTGCAAAAAACCATGCGTCATATTGCTCGTGACGGGAGCAACGCAAATGAGCGTTTGGCAGAATTGCAAACATGGTCCTATATGATGAATGACCGCTTTAACAAGTTCAAAGGATTTGCCAATCCATTTAAATTCCTGAAGCGGCTGTTCAGACGGAGATGACGGTATATTGGGTGGCGGCATGACGATTGATATCATTATTCCTGTTTATAACGCATTCGACTATCTGCTGGCCTGCGTGGAAAGTATCCGCCGCAACGCCGGGGTGCAGCCGTATCGGCTGATTTTGGTTGAGGATTGCAGCACCGACGTGCGCATTCTGCCGTATTTGCACTCTCTGGAGAACGGCAATGTGATTGTACTTCGGAATGAAACGAATCAGGGGTTTGTACATTCGGTCAACCGCGGAATACAGGCATCCGAAAACGATGTGGTGTTGCTCAACAGTGATACCGAAGTGACACCGCACTGGCTGGAAAGACTGACGGCTTGTGCCTGCCATGACTCGCGTGTCGCAACGGCCACGCCATTTACCAACGCAGGAACCATTTGCTCTGTCCCGGTGTTTTGCCAGGACAACCCGTTGCCGGAGAGGCTGACAGCCGACGCGTATGCAGCACTGATCGAACGGGTGAGTCTGCGCGCGTATCCGGAGATTCCGACAGCAGTCGGTTTCTGTATGTATATCCGTCGTGCCGTACTCAATCAAATCGGCTTGTTCGACGAAGATGCCTTTGGAAAAGGCTATGGCGAGGAAAACGATTTTTGCTATCGTGCTTTGCGCGCGGGATATCGCCATGTGCTTTGTGACGATGTCTTTGTTTATCATAAAGGCAGCGCTTCATTCGGCGATGTGCGCAAACAGACGCAGATACAGAAAAATCTTGAAATTCTTGCCAATAGGTACCCCGAGGAGAAACGCCAGACGGATTTGTTTTGCCGGATGCAGCCGTTGCGTCGCTTTTGGGATAACATTGATGTGTTTCGGGCATTTGCCAACGGACGGCGAAATCTATTGTTTGTTTTGCATATGCCCGTGCCTTACCGGCAGGGCGATTCGCAGATGGGCGGTACGCAAAAGCATGTGTTGGAACTCTGTCGGGCACTGGACAAGCGCTACAATGTGTTTATCTTGTGGCCGGAAAAGGAAGACGGTTTATGCCTGATTGGCAGCAACGGCAGTGAGTGGAAGGAACTGTTTTTTTCGCTCAAATTGGTTACCTCGTTGTCCTATGAGGATAAAATCCGGCAGGTACTGAGCGAGGTCCTCAAAGCGTTCTGCATTGACTTGGTACATATACATCACATATTAGGTTTGACACCTGCTATGTTTGATACCGTGCGGCGGGCAGGGATTCCGTGTGTATTCACCGCGCATGACTATTATCTGTTTTGCCCGCAGATAAACTTATTGAAAAATGGTGTATATTGCGGCGGGGATGCGGCGCAATGTGCGGATTGCCCCGCCTGTGCCGGTATTTCGATTGCCGATTGGCGCCAACAGATGGGCAAGGCGCTTTCCTCTGTGCAGGCGGTCGTGGTACCGGACGAATCGGTACAGCGTCGGTTTGAGCAAATGTTCCCCGGACTGCCTGTCGAGGTACACGAACACGGGATATGCATTCCGGAATTGTCCCGTCCGGTGCAAACAGTTGATTCTGCCGATACAGAGCTTTTTCCGGTCGCTTTTGTAGGGAATGTCGCGCAGCATAAAGGCAGCGCCCGGATTGCGAAAGTGATTGCACAAGGCGGCACTCAGATTGATTGGCACGTCTTTGGCAATGTAGAGGATAAGTCGTTTCGTCCCATGCACGCGCATCTTCACGGGCCCTATCAGGGTGCTGAAATTCTGGCGCTTCTGCGTCAATATCGCATTCGACTGGTCTGTTTTCTGCCGGTCTGGCCGGAAACCTACAGCTATGTGCTGACGGAATGCTGGTTGGCCGGTGTGCCGGTACTTGCATATGATTTGGGTGCGGTGGGCAACCGTATCCGAAAGACCGGATGCGGGTGGGTGCTGCCGCCGGATGCCGGAGCGACAGAAATTGTGCGGGAAATCCAGCGGATTCGTGGGGATGCGGCCGAATACGCCACGCGGTTGAATGCCCTGGAGCAGTTCCATGCTGTATCGCTTGAAGAGATGGGGAAGAGTTATGCCCAACTGTATGAGCGATTGTTTGGCAAACCGCAGATTTGCCAGGGATACGACCGTGCATTGATTGTATCGGCGGTTGAAGCTGCCGCCAAAGGGACGGAGACGATGGGATTAGCGTATGGCGCACAGCTGGAAGGCTTGCGGCAAAAGCTGCGAAAAATCCTGCCCCGTCCAATGGCCGACGCATTGCTGCGCGGACAATATCCGTTTAAAAAGCAGATAAAACGGGTAGCGGTGTTGGCGGGGGACGTATTGCGCCGGCTGCGCCGGTGAATGATCGGGTGACTGGTCGCTAACCGGTTCGCGAAACTGCTGCTTTGTGTGAAAAGGGGTACAAGCATGGATATTGCACACAAGCTGAAAACGGCAGTGGGTTTGCTGAAAGAACAGGGTGTTTCCGGTGTGTGGATGGTTTTTTCCGGTAAAGCTGTGCGTGCGGTACGGCGCATGGCACATCGGATGCGCGGACTGCTGCTGCGCACCCATTTGCTGCGGATAAAAACGAGCAGGCAACTCCGTGTGCTGTATATCGTCAATGAAGTGGAGATGTCCGGCGGGCAAACTGTGCGCTACCGGGTGTTTAATTTGATGGAAGCATTGTCGGGGCAGGCGGAAACAACATATGCCATGCTGGAAAACGGCGTTTATCTGGATGATTGGCAAGTGGCGCACGCGGATATCCTTGTCTGTATGCGTGTGTTTGATACACCGCAGCTTCGCCGTCTGCTTGCGCTTGCCAAACGGTACGGCAAGCCTGCGGTTTTTGATATCGATGACTTGATTTTTCTGCCGCAGTATTATGATGGATTCTGCAAAGCACTGTCTGTAACGGATAGCTTTGAAAAAGAGATGTACGCGGACATGTTCGCGAAATTTCACGAAGCATTCGCACAGTGTGATTTTGCTACCGCAAGCACGCCATATATTGCGGAGCGGATGCAGGCGGAAAAAAGGGCTGTGGTTATTCACAACGGATTGAATCATACACAGCTTGCTGTGGCGCGCGGGCTGCCGGAAAGAGAACGGGGCGACACTTTTCGTATCTGCTATATGAGCGGCAGTAAATCACATAATATTGATTTTGCGCAGGCTAAGCCTGCGATCGCGCGCATTCTGGCGGAATATCCGTCGGTGTGCCTGTGCGTTGCGGGATATCTAGATGAAGACCTATCCGCTCAGTTTCCCAACCAAGTGTCGCGTGCGCCATATATGCCATGGCAGGAATTGCTGTCCTATTGCGCCGGTTGTGATGTGAATATCGCGCCGCTGGACACGTCCAGCCCATTCTGCCATGCCAAAAGTGAATTGAAATATTTTGAGGCGGCACTGGTGGGCGTACCTACTGTGGCTTCCCCTACGGACACATTTTGCAAATGTATCCGCTCTGGAGAAAACGGCTTGCTTGCGGAAACGGAGGACGAGTGGTATGCGGCTGTCCGGTCTTTGATTGAAAGGGAAGATCTGCGTACACGCATCCGGCGGGCGGCTAAAGCGGATGCACTTGCACGGTACACACCGCCCTCTATTGCCCGGGAAGCATTGGAGGCGTATCGTACAATCCTGAAAATGTAGGAGATCATGCAGCGGCTTGCCCCATGGCGGGTGGTATGATACAATAAAAAGAAGCCTTGGGGAGGATGGTTACCGCAAAACGGGGAAATAGTCGATAAGGAAGATGATAGAAAATGTCCTGTGGGGATTTGCTGGATTTAAACGATTGTAGCGTGACAGAATGGACACACCTCATCAAACTGGCGGATGACATCCGTCTTAACCCGCGCGATTATATGCGCCGGTGCGAAGGCAAGGTGCTGGCCACGCTGTTTTATGAGCCGAGTACCCGCACACAGATGTCCTTTCAGGCGGCCATGCTGCGTCTTGGCGGGCAGATTATCGGGTTTGACAACCCGGTCAATTCGTCCGTTTCCAAAGGGGAAACGCTGATGGACACCATGCGCATCGTCAGCAATTATGCCGACATTATTGTGGTGCGCCATCCGCAGGAGGGCGCGGCGCGTGCGGCGTCGCTCTATGCGCGCTGCCCGGTCATCAATGCGGGAGACGGCGGGCATTTGCATCCTACCCAGACGCTGACCGATCTGGTGACGCTCTCTACGGTTAAGGGCAAACTGACCGGCTTGCGTATCGGTGTTTGCGGTGATTTGAAATTTGGCCGCACGGTGCATTCTTTGCTCAAGGCAATGAGCCGCTTTGAAGGCAACCGGTTCTATTTGATTTCTACGCCGGAACTGGCTGTGCCGGATTACTGCAAGGAAATACTCGATCATGCCGGCTGCCCTTATGAGGAAGTGGGGGCGCTTGACGAATGCATCGGGGAACTGGATGTGCTGTATATGACGCGCATCCAACAAGAACGGTTTGCCACGCCAGAGGCCTATGAGAAACAACGCGGTGTTTTTGTTCTTACGCCGGAAAAACTCAGCAGAGCGCGCAAAGATCTTGCCGTTCTGCACCCGCTGCCGCGCGTGGATGAAATAGATCTTGCCATCGACGACGACCCGCGCGCCCTGTATTTTACACAGGCACGGTTGGGCATGTTTGGCCGGATGGCGCTGATTTTACGGATGCTGGAAGAGGACATCAACATCCACTCCGAGCGGAATTATCATGTGCATGCGGCGGATTGTTCAAATCCGCGCTGTATTACCCATACGGAAAAGTACCTGCCGCATAACGTCTGCCCGGATGAAAACGGGCAGGAGATTTGCCTGTACTGTGAGGAAAAATGCTGAATACCATGGAAAACAGCGGGACGCTACCCGTCGTATCCTTGAAACCCGGTGAAGAAAAGGACCTGCGGATGGGTCGGCTCTGGGTGTTTGACAATGAAATTGCCGGGATCAAGGGTGAAGTTTCACAAGGCGGGCTGGTGGATATCTTTTCTGCACGGGACGTGTTTGTGGGGCGCGGGTTCTGCAATATGCGGTCAAGAATCCGTGTGCGGCTGCTCACACGGAAACGTGAAGAAATTGACCGTGCGTTCTTTCTGCGCCGGTTGTCACGGGCAATCGATTTACGCCGACGTTTGGGGCACTTTGGTGCCTGCCGTCTGGTCTTTGGCGAGGCGGACGGTCTGCCGGGATTGACAGTGGACAAATTTGACGATGTGCTGGTCATGCAGATTGCGGCGCTGGGGATGGCGCTGTTTCAGGACACCATTGTGGATTGCCTGGTGGAATTGCTGCATCCACGCGCCATTTATGAGCGTGACGACCTGCCCACGCGCGAAAAAGAGGGATTGCCGCAGCAGAAAGGCGTTCTCTATGGGGAAGCGCCCGGACTGGTGGAGATTGCTGAAAACGGTCTGCGTATGCTGGTGGATGTAGAAAATGGGCAGAAGACCGGCTATTTTCTCGACCAACGGGAAAATCGGGCAGCACTTGCGCCGTTTTCGCACGGCAGGGTGTTGGATTGCTTTTGTCATACCGGGGGGTTTGCGCTGCACGCCGCCCAATATGGCGCAGATTCGGTAGAAGCAGTGGATATTTCAGCTTCCGCTTTGGAGATGGTGCGCAAAAATGCGGCGCTCAATGGGCTGACCAACATCACCGCGACTGAAGCCAATGTCTTCGATTTGCTCAAAACTTATCAGCAGGAGAAGCGGCAGTATGACTTGGTCATTCTTGACCCGCCCGCTTTTGCAAAGTCCAAATCGGCACTGAAAAGTGCGGCACGCGGCTATAAGGAAATCAATTTGCGCGGGATGACACTGGTGCGTCCGGGTGGTTTTCTGGTGACTTGCTCCTGCTCCCATTTTATGACGCCGCTCCTGTTTTTGGATATGATAAAACGCGCGGTTGCCGATGTTGGCAAAACCGCGCGTATCTTGGAAATTCGATATCAAGCGAAAGACCATCCCATTGGAATGGGTGCGGATGAATCTTTGTACCTTAAGTGCGTTATCTTGCAGTTGGATTAAACGCTTTTCTTTCCGAAGCGGGTTTTTAGGAAACCGATAACCGCCGGAAGCAGAGAAATACACACAATGAGGACAACGACCATGCTGAAATGCGCTTTGAAAAATGGCAGGTTGCCAAAGAAAAAGCCTACACTGAAGAAGAAAGACGCCCAAATTACACCGCCGATTAGGTTAAACAGTAAGAATTTGCGATAAGGCATCTCACCAACGCCCGCGACAAATGGGGCAAAGGTGCGGATAATCGGCATAAAACGTGTGATAATGACGGTGACTGCACCGTATTTTTCAAAGAAATGGTGTGTCCGTTCAATGTATTCTTTCTTGATAAACCGGATGTGCCCATGTTCGACCCGATGTTTCAACGCACGCCCGATTTGGTAGTTGCACATGTTGCCAAGCACTGCCGCAGCACAGAACATCAGGATAGCCCAAGGAGAAACGATGTTTTTCGCGGCCAGCGCACCGGCGGCAAAGATCAAGGAATCGCCCGGCAGAAACGGTGTGACGACCAAACCGGTTTCACAGAAAATAATGAGGAACATGAGGACGTAAGCGACCATGCCATAGGAATGCATGAAGACGCTTAGATGTTTGTCGATATGCAGAAAAATATCGATCAGGGTCTGTATGGTAGCCATTGTTAACTCCCTTTTTGTTTATTTTGTGTAACAGTGCGCCTGCCATGCCGCATGTTGAAAAGCGTATTCCGGGCGACGCGCCTGCTTTCATGGCACCTGTTGCCGGGTGCCGATACGTATTTCATTATACCATACTCTTTTTGACACAAACAATTTTTTTGTAAATTTTCATTGAGATGCCGTTTGAAAAAATTGGATTTCAATGTTCGGGGAACGATATGAAACAGCAATCAACTTCCAAAGGGTTTGCCATTTTAAGCGTGTCCACCATGCTGATTAAGGTGTTGGCGCTGGTGTATCTGCCCATTCAATCGGCAGTTATGCACGACTACGGCAACGGCATTATTGCGGCGGGAATGTATTTATATACATTTATTTATTCATTGACCAATGTCGGACTGCCGAGCATCATCTCCAAAATGGTGGCCGAGCGCTCGGCTTTGGGCGATTACCGCAGCACGCAACGTGTTCTTCGATGTGCCTCCATCATCTTGGGGGTCTTGGGCCTTTGCGCCACGCTGTTTACGTATCTGGGTGCTGGGGCTTTAGCGGATTACGTGGCATTTCCCAAAGAGGCCGTACTGATGTTTCAGGTGATTGCGCCTACTTTTCTGTTTTCCTGTGTGTCGTGTGCGTTGCGTGGCTATTTTCAAGGGCGGCAGAATATGGTGCCCACCGCGATTGCGCAGTTGCTGGAACAGTTGGTCAATACGGTTTTTACCGCCTTGTTTATCTGGCTTCTGTTTAATGTGGCCAAACACGCGAGCACAGATCCGCAAATACCGTATATCTTTGGTGCTGCCGGATCGTCGGTCGGCACCGTGCTTGGCGCCATTGCTTCCGCGCTGTTTTTGAGTTATTTGTTCACCGTGCTGTTTCGTGAGCAGCGTCATCGCGAGTTAAAAGAGCAAACGTATGACGGACCAGTGCTGTATAACCGGGACATCTACAGGGAAATTACGCGGTACGCCATCCCGGCAGTCATCGGTTCGTTTGCAGCCAACGCTCCCGGCCTGATTGATGCGTTTACCTGCAAACGAAGCCTCATGCAAAGCGGATTGTCTGACTTTGTGGCAAGCGGCCTATATGGGGTGTACTCCACGCAGTTCAGCCGCCTGTTTACGGTGGCAATCGGGTTTACCAATCCATTGGTTATCACAATGGTGCCAGCAATCGCGTCCGCATTGGCGGTGCAAAACCACAAGCTGTTCCGCCATCGGCTGACGGAAAGTTACAAGCTGGTCTATATGCTGATGATTCCAATTGTGTTCGGCATGATGTTCCTCGCAAAACCGACGATTACATTGGTCTTTTTCCATCGGAACAACGGGTCGGATTTGATCGTTTTCGGTGTCTGGACGGCGGTGCTTTCCGTTATTGCCGCTGTACAGTCCGGCTTGCTGCTGGCCGGCGGTGCGCCGTTGGCAGGCCCGCTGAACACTATCATTGGCATGATTCCAAAGATTTTGTGCAATGTATTGCTGATTCCGCTCCATGCGGTCAATATCAAGGGCGCTATCATTGGCAACGCCATGGGCTGGCTGATAACGATCATACTCAATGACCGCGTGGCCCGTCAGCGTCTGCATGTCGGCTCCTGTGGGCTGCGCAGTCTGCGCGCACCGGTATTCGGTTCGGCGGTGATGGGCCTGGCGTGCTGGGGAATTTATTCCGCGCTGTATTTACCGTTTGCGCCGCGTCATTCCACGCAGATCAATATCGCCGCCAATGATGCGGCACTGTTGATAACCGTTGTGGCCGGTATTTTCATCTACTTCTCAGTCATGATAAAGATTGGTGGCGTGACGGCTCAGGACATCACCAAATTGCCGCTGGGCACCCGGCTGCTGCGCCTGCTGCGTAAGATCCCGTTTTTAAAAGAAAACTTGCGTCCAAAACCGTTGGGAGAAAATAAGGGCGAATAATATGACAGCCTCTGTTCCAACAAGTGAAACGGAGGCCGTACAGCAATATAAAACAATGCGGATTAACGGCGCAGGCTGTCTTGAATGCAAAAACCGGAATGGGTTTTCCGGGCAAACCAGATTTCCTCGACGTTGAACGTTTTCCCTTTCAGGTAGTTGAGAGGCCCTGCGTCTGTGGAAAAGGCAAAGGTGGTCTGATAGGCGTAGAGTGCCTGATATCGCAGCTTATACGGACGGTTGCACTCGTTATCACCGTATTTGCTGTCACCCAGCAGCGGATGCCTGATGTGTGCAAACGCTGCGCGGATTTGGTGTGTACGTCCGGTCACCAGCTCCACCTCCAACAGGGAGAGCGCGCCTTGTTCATCCAGCACATGGTATTTGGTGACGGCGGTCAGCCCATTTGGCATCGGGCGGTCATACACGTGTACTTTCTTTTGGGCCTCATCCTTGACTTGATAGGTTGTGAGCGTGCCGGTTTTCTCTTTTAGATGCCCATGCACGATGCATAAATAACGTTTGAGTACTTCCCGCACCTTGATTTTTTCGTTGAGGATGCGCAGAGCGGGTGCATTTTTTGCAGCCAGAACAATGCCGCCGGTGTTGCGGTCGATGCGGTTGCAGAGAGCGGGCGCAAAGCTGTTTTCCTGTTCAGGGTCATATTCACCGCGTTCATAAAGCAGATGCTGGATGCGTCCAATCAACGTATCCGGTGAGCCGGATTCATCCTCGTGCACGACCAGCCCGGGCTTTTTGTCCACGATAAGAATATTTTCGTCTTCATATAAAATTTCAACGTGCGTGGGCGCATCCAGAAAAGTGGGCGCCTTTGCCTCGAAAAATTCGTCGTTGACGTAAAGTTCTACCAGACTGTCCACGATCAGGCGCTGGGAAATGGCCGTGCGTTTGCCATCTACCTTAATGCGTTTGAGACGGATATATTTATACAGCAGACTTTTTGGGAGGCAGGGTGCGACTTTTGCAACAAACTTGTCTACGCGCATACCGGCGTCGTTTGCTCCAATGGTAAATGCTTTCACGTGGGTTCTCCTTTAAATGGCGTTCAGTTTCGGGCATATAGATATAGTATACCATGTTTCGTCGTCGCGTGGTACTTTTCAAATAGACTCTTTTTTGGTATGATAAGGGTAGCAGCGGGTATAGCAAAGGCAGCGAGGGGAACATCCAGTGAAAACGACTGACAAAAATGCGCACGAAGGGCACCGCGAGCGGCTGAAATCCCGATTTGCGGCGGAGGGAATTGACCATTTTGAGCCGCACGTCATTTTGGAAATGATCCTCTTTTATGCGCTGCCCCGGCGGGATACCAACGAACTCTCTCATCGGCTGTTGAACGCATTCGGTGGTTCGCTGTCCAATGTGCTCGACGCCCCGCTGGAAGAACTGCAAAAGGTCAAAGGCATCGGGGAAAACGCCGCAATCCTCCTCAAATTATTTCCGGAAGTGTGCCGCCGTTACTTGATGGATCTCAGTGATGCGGGCCGTATTGTCAAGGATTCGGAGGATGCCGCCAAATACTTGCTGCCGTTCTTTATGGGACGTACCAATGAGATTGTTGCGCTGATGTGCATTGATGGCAAAGGGAAAGTGCTGTTCTGCGGGCAGGTGTTTGAGGGCAGTGTGAACGCCGCGTCGGTCAGTGTGCGCCGCATTGTGGAAATCGTGGTGCATTATGCCGCCACCGACGTGATTCTGGCACACAATCATCCGGGCGGCATCGCGGTGCCATCCGGTGAGGATGTCCGCGTGACCGAACAGGTGGCAAACGCGCTGCACACGGTCGGCATCCGTTTGCTCGACCACCTGATTATTGCAGGCAAGGATTGGGTTTCTCTCGCTGCAACGCCGACAACCAACAAGTTGTTTGCCACACGCGACGGGTTTGTAGTTTTTTGAATTTTGCCTGCACGCCGGTGTGTTTTGTGCTATACTATTCCCATAGGCATTTGCTGTTTTGATGCGGCCGCAGGTTGCGCGAGGGCGCGTTTCGCGGACTCCGCGCATGTTGTTCTGCCCAGGAGGGCTTTCTATGGATACCTTTCATCTTGTATCTCCTTATCAGCCAACCGGCGATCAGCCCCAGGCCATTGAGCAGCTTGTAAATGGCGTTCTGCGCGGCGATCAGGCACAGACACTGCTGGGTGTGACTGGTTCGGGCAAGACGTTCACAATGGCGAATATCATTGCGAAAGCGAATCGTCCTGCCTTGGTATTGGCGCACAACAAGACGTTGGCCGCACAGCTTTGCAGTGAGTTCAAGGAGTTTTTTCCGGATAACGCCGTTGAGTATTTCGTGAGTTATTACGACTATTATCAGCCGGAGGCGTATGTACCCTCAACGGACACCTATATTGAAAAAGACAGTGCGATCAACGATGAAATTGATAAATTGCGCCACTCTGCCACATCGGCGCTGTCGGAGCGGCGGGATGTTATCATCGTGGCGTCGGTATCCTGTATCTACAACCTCGGTGACCCAATCGATTATCGGAGCATGGTGATTTCGTTGCGTCCGGGAATGCAGAAGGACCGCGACGAGGTGCTGAAAAAACTGGTTTCCCTGCAATACGAGCGCAATGACGTGAATTTTGTGCGCAACAAGTTTCGTGTGCGGGGGGACGTGGTGGAAGTGTTCCCGGCATATTCAGGCGAAAGCGCGGTGCGCATTGAATTTTTCGGCGATGAGGTGGAACGCATCACGGAGATCAGTACCGTGACCGGCGAAGTCAAAGGCGTATTGGGGCATATTGCTATCTATCCGGCATCCCATTATATTGTGGCACCGGAAAAAATCATTCCTGCGATTGCGGATTTGGAGCAGGAACTGGAGGAGCGGGTCAAGTGGTTTAAAGCGCACGATAAACTGCTGGAGGCACAGCGCATTGAACAGCGCACCAAATACGATCTTGAAATGCTGCGGGAAATCGGGTTTTGCAGCGGGATCGAAAACTATTCACGTGTGCTGCTGCGCCGTCCGCCGGGCAGTACACCGTGTACGCTGCTTGATTATTTTCCGGATGACTATCTGTTGTTTGTGGACGAGTCCCATGTCACATTGCCGCAGGTGCGCGGGATGTCGGCGGGCGACCGTGCACGCAAGCAGACACTGATTGACTTTGGCTTCCGATTGCCGTCTGCGCTGGACAACCGTCCGCTCAATTTTACCGAATTTCTTGACCATGTCCATCAGGCTGTTTTTGTGAGCGCGACCCCCGGCGAATTTGAACGCGGGGAAAGTGCCCAGATCGTGGAACAGGTCATCCGCCCAACCGGACTGATCGATCCGGAGGTGCAGGTGCGGCCCACCGATGGACAAATCGACGATCTGCTTTCGGAAATCAATCAGCGGGTCGAGCGGCATGAACGCGTATTGGTCACCACGCTGACCAAAAGGATGGCGGAAGACCTGACACGCTATTTCGACGGTATGGGTGTGAAAGTACGCTATATGCACCACGACATCGAGGCCATTGAGCGGATGGAGATTATTCGCGATTTGCGGCTGGGTGAGTTCGATGTGCTGGTGGGCATTAACCTGTTGCGTGAGGGACTGGATATTCCGGAAGTTTCGCTGGTGGCAATTTTGGACGCGGACAAAGAGGGATTCCTGCGCAGCGAAACGTCTTTGGTGCAGATTATCGGGCGGGCGGCGCGGAATGCCAACGGCATCGTCATCATGTATGCCGACCATGTTACGCCCTCCATGGAACGCGCCATTGAGGAAACGGATCGCCGCCGCGGTATTCAGACAAAATATAATACGGAACACGGCATCACGCCAAAAACGATTGTCAAGGATGTGCGCGACATCATTGAGATTTCCTCTAAAGATGATACGCAGGATCGTAAATCGTTCAAGAAGTTGTCCAAACCGGAGCGCGACAAGATCATCCGCAAGCTGAGTACCGAGATGAAAGAGGCTGCGCGGATGCTTGAATTTGAGCAGGCGGCGTTCCTGCGTGACAAGATCAAAGAATTGCGCGGCGAAGGCACCGGCGTGGAGGAAAAACCCAAAACCAAGAAAGCATCCGGGTCGCGTAAACGCAAAGGACAGGCATCTTGACCGATTCGTGATTTGACAGAAAGTTGTGGTGGCATGAAAACGATCCATTGCGTGGCTGCTGTTGCAATTGCCGGTTTGCTGTTATTGACAGGATGCGGTATACGCCATCAAGCGCTGTCTCCTAAAAATGAGCGTACCAAGACATTTGCACAATCGGTGCAATTGCAGGACGGCGTCACGGTTATGGAAGCCGGGACTTCTGTTGGGGATATGACCGTAGGTTATGGGTCCAATCAGGCGGTGGAACTTCAGGCAACCGTAAAAGCCAATCATGGCATTTCCGTGTCGGATTCCAATGAATTGCTTGACTTGACGAATTTTGTACTGTCACAGGCCGGCGGCAAGCTGACGGTGGCAGTGCAGAACCGCAAGACTCATACGGATATGTGGAAGTGGATCAAGGCCAACCGGCCGAACACGGATTATTCGGTCGATTTGCAGCTGATTGTGCCGCAGACGTTGCATGTATTCCGGTTAAATACGAAAGTGGGCGATATCCGCACGGAGGCTTTGAATGGTGTGGTCAACGCGCAGGCCGATGTGGGGGATGTGGATGTTGAAAATTCCGTTTTTTCAGGTAACAGCGTGCTGCAGGCGCGAGTGGGCGATGTGGATTGCGGATTTATGGCTGCACTTGCCGGCAACGGTACACTGAAGCTGTGCAGCGATGTGGGAGATGTCAAGATTCGGACACAGGATGGTACCCTACAGTCCCGGAACGAAACGACGACTACCACGGGAGCGGCTTTGTCGGGGACGCTTTTGCCCAGTCTGTCGCTGGATGCTTCCGCGCGCGTAGGGGACGTATCTGTATCCAAGTACTAAGTTTTGCGTCACAAGGCGCTTTCATCGTATCATAGACCGGAGGGGAAAACCGTATGCCTAAAAACACCATTTATATCAAAGGCGCGCGCGCGCACAATCTCAAAAATGTCGATTTAGAACTGCCGCGCGATAAACTCATTGTTTTCACCGGTCTTTCCGGCAGCGGGAAATCCTCGTTGGCATTTGATACCATCTATGCCGAGGGGCAGCGCCGATATGTGGAATCGCTGTCCTCGTATGCCCGCCAGTTTTTGGGACAGATGGACAAACCGGATGTCGATTACATCGAGGGTTTGTCACCGGCAATTTCCATCGACCAGAAAACCACATCCAACAACCCGCGTTCCACGGTTGGAACGGTGACCGAGATTTATGATTATCTGCGCCTGCTGTATGCGCGGGTTGGCATTCCGCATTGCCCGGTATGCGGACGGGAAAT
Source organism: Ethanoligenens sp. (assembly GCF_047718355.1). Classification (NCBI taxonomy): domain Bacteria; kingdom Bacillati; phylum Bacillota; class Clostridia; order Eubacteriales; family Oscillospiraceae; genus Ethanoligenens; species Ethanoligenens sp. The sequence goes on along the minus strand of NZ_JBDNLG010000012.1, from coordinate 13,770 downwards.
CAAGCAGCAGACCATTGACCAGATCGTCGATCAGGTTCTGGCATTGCCGCAGGGAACCAAGATTCAAATTCTGGCTCCGGTTGTGCGCGCGCGCAAGGGAGAACACCAGAAGGAATTTGAAGCGGCGCGCCGCGGTGGCTTCGCCCGTGTGCGGGTGGATGGCAGCTTGTATGACTTGACGGAAGAAATCAAGCCGTCCAAAAATCAAAAGCATAACATTGAGATCGTGGTGGACCGTCTGGTGGTCAAATCGGAAGTGCGCGCCCGACTGGCGGATTCGCTGGAAACCGCGACCGGCCTGTCCGGCGGACTGGCGATTGCGGATGTGGTGGACGGGGAGGAAATTCTGTTTTCGCAGAATTACGCCTGCCCGGAGCATGGCATCAGCATGGAGGAACTGTCGCCCCGCATGTTTTCGTTTAATAACCCATACGGCGCGTGCGAGAGCTGCGGCGGACTGGGTTTTCAGATGAAGATCGACCCGGCGCGCATCATCCCTGACAAAAACCGCAGCATTGAGGGCGGCGCGGTACAGGCCAGCGGATGGAATGCACTGGACGGCGGCTCCATTTCACATATGTATTATATCGGGCTGGCGGAGCATTATGGATTCTCACTTTCCGTGCCGGTTAAGGACCTGCCCCAAAAGGCGCTGGATGTGATTCTGTACGGCACCGGCGAAGAAAAAATCACCTTGCGTCGGGAGGGTGCGTTTGGTTCCGGCACGTTCCATGCCCCGTTTGAGGGCGTGGTGAACAACCTTGAGCGCCGGTACAAAGAAACACAGAGCGATTGGATGCGCGCTGAAATTGAAGGCTGCATGACACGCGAACCTTGCCCAGCCTGTCACGGCGCCCGTTTGAAGCCGGAAATTCTGGGGGTGACGGTTGGCGGCATCAACATTGATGCATTCTGTCGGCTGTCCATTACGAAGGCACTGGTGTTTCTGGATACGTTAACGCTAACGGAGAAAGAACAGCTGATTGCCGGGCGTATCCTCAAAGAAGTGCGCGAGCGGCTGGGCTTTTTGAAAAATGTCGGGTTGGAATACCTGACGCTTTCCCGCACGGCGGCGACGCTGTCGGGCGGTGAAAGCCAGCGCATCCGGCTTGCCACGCAGATTGGTTCCTCACTGGTGGGCGTGCTGTATATTCTGGACGAACCGAGTATTGGGCTGCATCAGCGCGATAATGACAAGCTGCTGGCAACATTGCGGCACCTGCGGGATATCGGCAACACGCTCATCGTCGTCGAGCACGATGAGGACACGATGTACGCCGCCGATTGGGTTGTAGATGTCGGCCCCGGTGCGGGGGTGCACGGCGGCAATATTATTTGTGCCGGTACGGTGGAGGACATCAAGGCCTGTCCCGATTCGATTACAGGACAGTATCTCTCCGGCGTGAAGAAAATTGAAGTGCCGGAAGCCCGCCGAAAAGGCAACGGAAACGAACTGGTGGTTAAGGGCGCGAAAGAAAACAACTTGAAGGGCATCCGCGTCAAAATTCCGCTGGGTACGTTCACCTGTGTGACAGGGGTGTCCGGCTCGGGAAAAAGCTCGCTGGTCAATGAAATCATCCACAAGCGCTTGGCTGCTGAACTCAACGGGGCAAAGACGCGTCCCGGCGCACACAGCGGAATGACCGGCATCGAATATCTGGATAAAGTTATTGATATCAATCAGTCGCCCATCGGACGCACACCGCGCTCCAATCCCGCAACGTATACCGGGGTGTTCACGGATATCCGCACGTTGTTTGCTTCTACGCAGGATGCGAAAATGCGCGGTTATTCCGCCAGCCGGTTCTCATTTAATGTCAAAGGCGGACGGTGCGAGGCCTGCCAAGGCGACGGCATCATTAAAATTGAAATGCATTTTCTGCCGGATGTGTATGTGCCATGCGATGTCTGCAAAGGCCACCGCTATAACCGTGAAACCCTTGAGGTCAAATACAAGGGTAAAAGCATTTATGACGTATTGGAAATGACGGTGGAAGAGGGGCTGGCGTTTTTTGAAAACGTGCCGCGTATCCAGCGGAAGCTGCAAACACTGTTCGATGTCGGTTTGGGTTATGTGAAGATCGGACAGCCTGCCACCACTCTGTCCGGCGGTGAAGCACAGCGTGTGAAATTGGCGACCGAATTGGCGCGCCGTTCCACCGGCAAAACCATCTATATCCTCGACGAGCCGACCACCGGACTGCATGTGGCCGATGTACACCGGTTGATTGATGTATTGCAGAAGCTGGTGGACGGCGGCAACACAGTTTTGGTTATCGAACACAATCTGGATGTCATCAAAACGGCGGATCATCTCATCGACCTCGGGCCGGAAGGCGGAGACGGCGGCGGGACGCTGGTGGCATCCGGTACGCCGGAGGAAGTGGCCGCTTGTCCGGCATCCTATACCGGACAGTATTTGAAAAAGGTTCTGCCGCTGCCCGTTTCCACGGCGCAAGCGGGCGAGAATGCACAAATGTGAACGTAATAAATGATGAATGCCATGCATAGCATCAAGTGAGAAGACCGGGTTGGACGGGCACTGGTTACCGTTTTCCCGGCAGACAAAGGAACCAACATGTTTGAATGTTTTTGCTGCCCTGTTTGTGGGCAGGCGTTGATTCAAGAGGGCCAAACTCTGCGCTGCTCCGCTGGACACAGTTTTGATATCGCTTCCGGCGGCTATGTGAACCTTTGGGTGACTAACCGCACCCATGCAGGGGACAGCAAAGGAATGGTGACCGCAAGACATCGCTTTTTGGAGAGCGGCGCATATGGATTTTTGCTGAATCGCCTTTGCGCTGACGCAGCCGCTTTTTTGCGAGAACGGGATGTGGAAAAACCGCTCGTTGTAGATGCCGGATGCGGTGAGGGATATTATACCGCGGGTATTGCCGCACATCTCCACCGGAAAGGGATTGCCGCACAGGTCGCTGGGGTGGATATTTCCAAGGCTGCCGTGCGCACCGGCGCCAAACGCGGGGAGGACATCTCCTTTGCGGTGGCAAGCCTATTTAGATTGCCGCTATTCCCTGCAAGCGCTGACATTGTCCTCAGCGTATTTGCACCGGTTTGTGGCGCGGAATGCGCCCGTGTTCTGAAACCGGGCGGTCTGCTCTGCATTGTTTCGCCCGGCCCTAAACATTTGTTTGGGCTGAAAGAGATTTTGTACGAAAATCCTTATGAGAATCCTCCGAATACGTATTATCTGCCCGGCTTTACACAGGCTACACAGTTTTCCGAAAAGCGGGAGATATTGGTGCGCGGCAGTCAGATGAACGATTTGTTTGCAATGACGCCGTATTACTGGAAAACGCCTGCGGATGCCTCTGCCCGGCTGGTACACTTGCCGACACTGTGTACGTCACTTGATTTTCATGTGGATGTTTATCAAAGGCTGGAGGATGGCGAGAGGGAATCGACTTCTTGTGCGTTGTCCATGTATAACCCATAAGGAATCTGCTTATTATTTGTCAAAAATGTTGGGAATAATAAAAAAACACTTGCATCGTGGTGAGGGCTGCGTTACAATAAGTTACAGTGCTGTAACGGAAATGTAATGATTGTGATCGCTTTTTGTTTGCTCACGTTGATTTGACAAACTTTAAATAGGGTCTGGATTGGTTATATGAAATGTGGTTCATTAAGCAGGGTGGCCTGTGCCTTGGCCATGGCGGGGCTGATAGCTTTTATGGCGTTACCCGCGCAGGCAAAATCAACTTCAAAAGAAAAAAGCGTGGAGTCTACCGTTTCGGCGGATGCGAATGAACAGCCGGTTTTGCAATCGACCACTGGGTTAGTTGCCGACGCGGACTCCGGGCAGATATATTACGAAAAAGGTATGCATACACGGATGTTCCCGGCCAGTATCACTAAAATCCTGACCGCATTGGTTTCAGTGGAGAAGGGCAGCCCGTCTGATGTGGTCACGGTGCCGCAGGATGTGGTACAGGCACAAGGAAAAAGTGTGGCAAACATCGCGCTGGTGCCGGGCGATACCATCACGCTGGAGCAACTGGAATATACGATGTTTCTGGCATCGGCCAATGATTCGGCGGTTGTAATTGCCGACCATATCGGTGGCTCGGTGAGCGGCTTTGTGGATATGATGAATGAGAAGGCAGCCGCGCTTGGCGCGACGGACAGTCACTTCAGTACGCCTAACGGTTTGCCTGATCCGAATAACTATACCACCGCGTATGATATGGCGCTCATTGCACGTGCGGCGGCACAGAATCCTACCGTGATGCGGTATTTTGGCGCCCGCACGTTCACCTTACCGGCTTCCGCACTGCGGAAAAATGCGCAGACTTTCACCACATTACACAAGATGATGAAAAAGACTGCGTATTATGACGCGGATGTGGTAGCGGGCAAAACAGGATGGGAAACCATGTCCGGCAACACACTGGTGACTATAGCAAAGAAGAATGGGCGTACGTTAGTGGCCGTGGTGATGAACGGTGTAAATTCAGAAGCAATTTATGGTGACACGCAGCATCTGCTTAATTATGCGTTTGCACAACCCGCCAATCCGGCCGCAGAAAAGTTGGCGTTTGCACAGTCTAAGACGGCGGATATTGATGTGCCGCTGGCAGCGAAACCCGTGCAAAAGCCCCATACATCCAGTGCAGACGGCGGCTTGATGCCAGAGGTGCTGGCTGTTACCTGCCTTGGGCTGCTTATTTGTACGCTGGTGGCGCTGGTGTGCTGGCGTGTCCGTCGCCGCGGTTTTTTGGAATGATTGTTTAAGTGGTTGTTTCTATAGAAAAACGACACCTTTGTTTCTGTAAAGAGAACAAGGGTGTCGTTTTTCGTTTGGCTGGGTTATGCGGTGAGGAACATCAGTTCAAAAATCCAGATTGTCGCATTGTATTCAAGTCTTCGGCTGTCAGTGGCAGATAAACCGTTATGGTGGGATTGGTGAGAAAAACTTGTAGTTTTACAAACGGTTCGGCGACATCAACGGGTTTTCCCAGATTGTTTTGCAAAATGGGCAATATCGTTATAGCATCGGTGCTTGATACAGACATTGCTTTTACGCTGTCACTATTTGTATTGAAGACAGATGCTTGCAAATGGGTGGTTTTGCCGTTGTATTGCGTCATGGCTGCTTGTGCCCTTTGAAGGTTGGATGTGGTATTAGACAGGTCGATACAGGCGGTGGCTGTTTTGGGCGTGAGCGGGGTGATGCCATACAGACCGTAATAATATTGCAGTCCGTGCGAGCCGCCGATGTTGATGGTGCCGATGGATTCGGTGTCATTTGCTGATGTGTAACGGAACAGCAGGGATGTGCGCTGAGCGTTGGAGAGTTTTTCATATTCCGTCCGATACATGGTCCAAATGTTTTTTGCCTGTGCAGTATTTGAACCATTATACATTTCAGAAAGAGAAACGTTTTCGATTTCTGCATCTGTGGGCAATATGGTGGATGCAGCGGCGTATGCAGGGTTTTTCTGCATGGCAGCGTCCAGTTCCATGGTGGAAGGTACTTTGGAGGTGCTATCCAGATTACTATTGTTTCCCAGATATCGTGTGAGTGTGCGTCCGTCCTTGGTGCGGATGACTGCACTGTAATTTAACTGCAGGTATTGCATATTGCTGCTTCCCGCACGCAGATTGTGCTTGACGATTTTAATTGCGCTGTCCAAGTCGGTGGCCACCCGTTGGCGTACATCTGCCTCCGTGTAGCGGATGCCTTTTGTTAAAAGATCATTGTACTGTATTCGTGATGAGTTATAGTTAGACTCTGTCCAGTCAATCGTGACAGATTGGATGTCATTCGCCGTGAGATGGACATTCAATACCTGATTGCGTATCCCGTTGGCTCCCAGCCAAAGCAAGACATCGAGGGCGACCAGCACCAGCAAAACAGGAGCGGCGGTTAGCAGATTTTTGAACTTTTTGGTGGAGATCAGTTCAAAAAGGAAGTAGACCAGCAGAGCAACGATGGAAATGATGATATCATTGCCTATCTGATCTGTTCCTGGGTGGTAGATTGCGTCAAACGGAATCAGCATGGCGACAGGCAATGTAAACGCACAGCGGTAGATATGCTGGAGAAGGCGGCTGGGTGCACTGCGCCCCGCGCTTTCTGATCGCCGCGCGCGAAAAGCCAGCCAGCCCAGTACGAAATAGATTGCTGCCAAAACCAGCGTATAGGGAATGGCACTGTTCATCAGGAATAAATCATCGCTGTTTTGTATGAGTGAATTGCCATTGGAGTGAAGTAAAAAATACAATGGAAATTTAGCAGGGATATTGTAGGCCATATTTCCGAGGACACCGATCCACTGCGGTCTAATGATGGTCAGAGAAGACGATATGGCCATGGTGAAAAATGTGTTGATTACACGTGGTAGGAACAAAATCATCGCGGCAACAATCAAATTGGCCACGGGTGTGCCTGTCAGCGACATGGCAAGCAGCATCACGGCGGCGACCAATATGCCGCCTGCAAGATAAGTAAAAAACACCTGAACAATATAAGAAGGAATGACCGCCGCGCCCAAGATGCTATAGAGTAACGTTGGCAGCAAAACAGACAGTGCGGCGATGACAGCATACCATGCAAGCGCCGCCGCGCCGAAGCTAAGGAAGATACTGCCGCGTGTATTCGAAAGCGAATGATAGAAATCAGAACCTTTGCGGGTGTGGAAAGAGCCAAACAGCACCATGCACAAGATGATGGGAATGAGATACATCAACGGAATAAAGGTTGGTGCGAGCCTGATTGCGGAAACATGGAAGGAGATATCCTGTGCACTGTATGCGTTTGGATACAGACGTGTCATTCGCTGTTGGTTCAATATGCTCATCCAGCCAAAAAGCGGTGGCAAAGCGTTCAAAATCAGTGAAACTACCAGTAAGGCAACTCCGCTAAGCTTTAATTGGCGGATCCCTTCCCAAAACAGGGCGGGGTCGAACATTCTCTTTTTCATATATCTTCCCCCTCGTTGTCCAGAACTCCTTGCAGACTGTAACCCAGCGCGTCCATTTCATACAAGCAGACTTCTTCCAGACTGAGCGACAGCACATCCAACAGGGTGGGGCTCATAGCTTTTAGCTTTTCTATGGTTTTTTCACGGTCGTCCGCCACAATCATGTTGGCAACCCGCCCGTTCTGCTCGTAATGCCGTAGTATGATGTCCGCAAAACGGTTTCGGTCAAAGGAATCTGGAAAAGCGATCTGCACCTTGAACAGTGCAGTCTTGAGATGTTCCACATCCTGTTCAAACACCAACCCGCCCTGATGTAGCAGCGCCAACTGGTCGCAGGTGTCTTCCAGCTCGCGCAGGCTGTGTGAGGTGATGACGGCAGTTGCGTTTCGCTCGCAGATATCGGAATAGATTACCTTTTTCACAAGCTCGCGCATGATGGGGTCCAGCCCGTCAAATGTTTCGTCGAAAAACAGGTAATCAGGCTGGGCCGCCAGTGCGAGGATCGTTGCCGCCTGCCGCCGCATTCCTTTGGAAAAAGAACCGATTTTCTTTTTGGTGTCCAACCGAAACGCCTTTGCCAGCTTGCGGAACCGCTTGTCGCTGAACCGCTCATAGATCGACGCATACAGCAGCGCCATACGTTCCATGTTGGCCTGCGGCAGAAAGTATAGATCATCCGGCACGAATGCCATTCGGCACTTTGCTTCCGGGTTTTCGTAGACGGGCGCGCCGTCCAGTGTGATGCACCCGCTGTCGGGCCGGTAGATGCCGGTGATGAGCCGCAGTAGCGTGGATTTGCCAGCGCCATTTGAACCCACCAGCCCATAGACACTGCCTGCGCCAATGGTGCAGCTCAATTTTTTGACTGCGGCGAACGTTTCAAATGTTTTGGTCACTTGCTCAATGGCAATCATGGTTTTTCCCTCTTTTCCAGATAATTTTGTACGGCGCGGTAGGCTGCTTCAACCTGCTGCTCCGCTTTCTCTTTTGGGATACCGGCAAGCGCCAGCGCATATGCCGCATTGTATAGGGTGCCAAGATGTGCTTCATATTGCTTTTCTATAATACCGCGTGCTTGCGGATGCACGTATCGCCCCACACCCGGCACCGAGTAGGTGATATGTTTCAGCTCAAGCTCATTGTAGGCTTTTTGCACGGTGTTGGGGTTGACGGACAGTTTTAGAGACAGTGCGCGCACCGATGGAATGCGCGTATTTTCCGGAAGGTCGCCCAGCAGAATCAGCCGCTGAAACTGCGTAATGATTTGCTCATAGACCGGGACGGGGGACTGCTTGCTGATGGTAATCAAATTCGCACCTCCTTTCCATATTAACTGTACTATTATTGGTAATACACACATGGTACATGGAAATTCCATTTTTGTCAAGAGATAGTCTCGCGCTTGTATTTCACGGCGGTTCACTGTAAAATAGATAGGGTATACAATCGTTCGGTATGTGTAAATGGTTCCCTTTGGATATGGGAATGAAGATAAAAGAGAGTACAGCATGGAACTGAAAAAGAATACCGAGTGGACACTGCATATCACCGGTGTCACACAGGACGGAAACGGTGTGGGACGGGCGGATGACACGGTCGTGTTTACACCGGGCTGCGTGCGCGGGGATGTGGCGCGCATCAAAATTGTCGGGGTGCGCGCGCGGTATGCATTCGGCAAATTGTTGCAAGTGGAGCAACCGTCTCCGGCGCGTATTCCGGTGGACTGTCCGACTTTTTTTCAATGTGGCGGTTGTGTGTTCAGGCATATCCAGTATGCGGAAGAACTGCGCATCAAAGAAGAACGGGTGGGGGATGCACTGCGCCGTATTGCCAAATTGGATATTGTACCGGAGCCTATTGTGGGCTGTGAACAAACGCTTGGCTATCGTAATAAGGCACAGTTTCCGGTCGGTTGGCAGGAGGGCAGACCGGTCTTTGGCTTTTACGCACCGCGCAGTCATCGTATTGTTCCCGCAGAGAACTGTTTGCTCCAACCGCCTGTTTTCCAACAGGTGCTGGATGCTTTTGGACGCTGGATGCTGGAAAATGATGTTTCCGCTTATGATGAGCAAACGGGAAAGGGACTGCTGCGACATGTGTTTCTGCGGCAGGCGCCCGCGACAGGGGAACTGATGATCTGCGTTGTTGCCAACGGCGGCGCAGGCAGCCTGCCAAATAAAAAACAGCTTATTCAGTATTGTCGGCAGGCGGCGCCCCAGACCCGAAGCATTGTGCTTAACCGCAACACGGCGCGTACCAACGTCATTCTTGGAGCACGTTGTGAGACTCTGTGGGGCGACGATCATATCACGGATATACTCTGTGGACTGCGATTTTCTCTGTCGCCCTTGTCGTTTTATCAGGTCAACAGCCGACAGGCAGAGAGACTCTATCATATGGCGGCAGAATTTGCAGACCTGCGCAGTACGGATGTTTTACTGGATTTGTACTGCGGTGTAGGTACAATTGGGCTGTCCATGGCAAGGCAAGTCGGGCGATTGATTGGTGTGGAGGTGGTTGCGGACGCGGTCACCGATGCTAAGTACAATGCGGCGCAGAACAGCATTACAAATGCTGTCTTTTACTGTGCGGATGCAGGAGAAGCTGCCGCACGTTTGCAAAAGGAGGGGCTTGTACCGGATGTGGTGGTGGTAGATCCGCCACGCAAAGGATTGGATGTAGCGGCTATTGATGCAATTGCCCGGATGTCGCCGTCTCGGTTGGTCTATATCTCTTGCAATCCGGAAACACTTGTGCGTGATTTGGCACTGTTTGCAGAAAGAGGCTATCAATGTACACGTGTCCGCCCATTTGACTTGTTTCCAAGAACGGCGCACGTTGAGACGGTCGTATTGATGTCGCGCAATATATAGCAAATCGCGGCAGCGATGACGCAACATATTGTGTTTTGGCTGAATTGAAAAAAGGAAATAGCCTACTTTTCATTCGCGATATTCCATGATATAGTTAGGCTATAATGGTTATCAAAAAGGGGTCGGAATTGGTCATTATATTGCTTGACTGTGTTCTTTTTTAGAGCGTATATAGTAGTACGATTTTACAGGAGGTACTACTATGTTATATGTAAAAAGCGTCGGCGAAAATGGCAAAGATACATTCCACCCCATCAAGGACAACAATGTTTATATTCTCTGCAAGAAGTGCGGACAGATGGTTCCGGTTCCCGAACCTGCGGGATTTCTCTATGAATTAGGCGCCTGTGCTTCCTCTATTGAAGCGGCAGAAATTTGTGACACCTGCTTAGAGACAGCATGCGAGTTGGAAGATGAGCTGTTGAAGAAAGACCCTGCCGAAGAAGTATAATTTATCTGGGCAGACTGTTCATAAGGAGGGATTGAAGTGGATCCAAAGGTATTTTTTATACCGGCAAAATCGGATAAAATTGTGAAGAACGTCGGTATATACTGCCGGGTCAGTACTTCCGACAAAGACCAGTTGAACAGCCTTGCTGTCCAGATCTCTGCAGTGACAAAAGCGGTATCCCATGTTGAGCAGTGGAAACTGCGTGATACTTTTATCGACATCAGTTCCGCAAAATCAGAAGTTCCACGCAAGGAATTCGAGCGAATGCTACAGGAGTGCGAAGCACACAACATTTCTGTCATTCTGACAAAAAGCATTAGCCGGTTCGGCAGAGACACCGTAGATACACTGGAGGCCCTACGCCGATTAAAGGCTGCCGGCACACGGGTTATATTCGAGCAGGAAAACCTGGATACGGATAATACGGACAGCAATTTGATGATATCCGTGATTGAATCTTTCGCTCAGGCTGAAAACGAAACCAGAAGTGATAACATCCGTATGGGTCTGAATTTTCGCGCCGCCCAGGGGACATCGGGTTTATACAGACGCAGACTGTACGGATACGACAAAACCGCCGAGGGCGAGTTGGTTTTAAATAAAGAGCAGGCACAGGTTGTCCGTGATATTTTCCGCTGGTACAATGATGGGAAAAGCGTCCTTGGAATCATCAAGGAACTTGAAAAGAAAGGCACTCCTTCCCCAACCGGCAAACCAAAATGGAGCAAGCGGTCCGTTGAGAACATTCTTACCAATGAGAAGTATATCGGCACCATCAGACTGACAGATTCGGTTACCGGAAAATATGAGTACTTGGCAAAGGACAATCATCCGCCCATCATCACGGAGGATGTATTTCGGGATGCACAGGAAGCGAAAAAGCACAGGTCGAATGTCATTACAGATGAAAACGGCACCCATCGTAAAGGGGAAAAATACAGTTCCAAAGAAAAATAAGAAATCATAATGTATTGAGGTGAAGTCATGATTGAAACAGAAAGATTGATTCTGCGTCCTTTCCTTGAAAGCGATGCAACAGATGTATTGGAATATTTGAGAGAACCAACGGTAAACTGCTTTGCCAGTATGAAACTGAACTCACTCGAGGAAGCCAAAGCAAAAATGAAAAGTCAAGTCAGTGAAACTGAATACTATTTCGCCATCGTTCTGAAAGAGACGGGAAAGGTCATCGGTGAGATAGACGCCTATCCCGAGCGTGGCGAACCTCATGATACAAGTTTGCCCTTGGATACCTTCAGCCCGTGCTGGATGCTGAACGCAGATTATCAAGGCAAAGGCTATGCATATGAAGCAGCGCATGCTTTTTTTGATTATCTGTTCCGTGAGAAAGGTGCGAGACGCATCTACGCCTATACCGAGGATTACAATTTATCGAGCCAGCACCTTTGTGAAAAACTCGGTATGCGCCGGGAAGGATTATTTATAGAATTCGTATCCTTTGTCAATAACCCAGACGGCACACCTCGCTATGAAAACACTATGCAGTATGCCATTCTGAAAAAAGAATGGCACGGGTAAATATCAATTTGCCAAGTATAAAAAGCAAATAGCCTACTTTTGCGTGCAAGCGAGATGTATGCCATTAATTTACGGAATGGCCGAAAACCCTGATAGATAAAGGGTTTCACGCCTTTATGGACATATTTCCCTGCACAGCCTCACTATCACATGTGGAGACGGTAGTATTGATGTCAAGGGTAAAAGACTGAGTGTACAGAAAGCCCAGTAAATAAGCCATTTCTATGGTTTTGCAGTTTTCAAACTGCACACTCAAAGCGTGATTTTACCTGTGCATGGGAATCAGTCTATCGAGTCGGATTCCGTTCGCGAGAGAACAGGATTGATAACGGGCTTTCACGACAGGACAGAATAGATGTTTTGTGTTTTTGGGGCTTGGTGAGAGAACAGGATAGATGTTTTTGAGGGCTTTTAGGTGCGCGTGGAAACAGGGCGAAAATGTGGACTATGAATTTTTTTACTCGGAGGTTTTTCAGCCAAAAATGCGATGCTTTTGCGGTTTGATCGATAAAACGTATTTAAGCTAATAAAAAGATTATTATAGTTACGAATTGATTGTGATAAGCAAGGAGTTGAGAAAACATGGACTTATTGAATATAAAAGTGAAACATACTGTGTTCGGAGTAGGCACTGTCACTGAGGTAGACGACAAATATATCACTGTTCAGTTTGCTGCAAAGAGTAGCAAATTTGCATATCCAGATGCTTTTGAAAAGTTTATTAAAGCTGAGAATTCAGCCATACAGGAAACGATACTAAATGACATAGTCGTTGCAAGGCGTGCAGAGGAAGAAAGACGTCTAGCAGAGCTTGCTGACCGTAAAGCCGAAGAAGAAAGACGAGCCGCTGAAAGGCAGACTTCTTCTCCGGCGAAAAAAGTGAAAAATATCGAGGATGGTTTTGGTGCTGATTATAATGTTGAGCATCTAGCAAGACAACCAATTTTAACTTATCAACAGGTTGAAGAACAGTTTGGTATTAGGATTTCCGGCTTTGGCAGAGGCATTAATAAAACACCGTCAACAGTAGTTCTTATATCTTCTGTTGATAAGAAAAAGACTGGCTTCGTGTATCACGACCATTGGACCACAGCTGGTGAGTATATTTATTCCGGCGAAGGAAAAGCCGGTGACCAAACAATGTCATCTGGCAATACAGCCATAGTAAATGCTGTAGAAGAAGGAAAAGATATTCACCTGTTTGTTAAGTTCTCACCGCAAGAGTATTACTACCAAAGCGTGTTTGAACTTGTTGAATACACTTATGAAGATGATCTAGATGAGAACGGAAATACAAGAAAAGAGTATAAGTTTAGACTAAGAAAAGCAGACCGAGGTGCAGATTTTGATTGAAGTAACTGCAGCAGTAATACATAAAGACGAAAAGCTGCTCGTCTGTCAGAGGCCCGAAGGAAAACGCTGTGAATTGTTGTGGGAATTTCCCGGAGGAAAGATTGAGGCCGGAGAAACGCCAGAAGAATGCCTCATGCGCGAATGCCGCGAAGAATTAGGCGTTACAATTGAAATAGAGCAGCTGCTTCGAAAAGTAGAATATGAGTATCCAGAAATCACCGTCAATATCCGTTTTTATTTTTGTAAGCTCATTGTTGACGAGCCAACTTGCATAGAGCATAACGATATTCGGTGGCGTACACTGGATAAAATATTGAAATTACCTCTATGCCCTGCCGATAAAAAGATGCTGGAATTGGCGGCAGAAGATATGCGAAGAATCATGCAATTTAATATTGCAAAACAAAAGTACGATGAAACAGTTGATTATAATATCTGTAATTTTAGAGAGAAAGCATATGATAAATATTATGACCCTGATAAGTCGTCATTTTACGAATGCGAGGTTGATGGGCTAACCATTAAATTAGCACAAGATGGATTGTGCAGTTGGGGAAAAATAATATTTTTCAGTAAAAATATTGCATCTGAATATAAAATAATTAGAAAA
>NZ_JBDNLG010000011.1:0-49979 GCF_047718355.1 Ethanoligenens sp. | reverse complement strand
GGCTGCCGGTGTCCTGCTGCTCGCTGGTGATGGTCGTGCTGTTATTGTCACTGTCAGTCACCGTGCTCTCGGCATATACGTCGTTAGTGAGGTTGAGGATATCGCGGGCCAGCGTAGGCGCGGCGATGATGTTGTCTGCTTCTCCGCCGTATTCGAGCACATATTGCGGTTTGTCCGCGCCGCGCCGCAAAGCGAAGTGATACACCCGCGCAGTGTCCACCCAATAGTCATAGTTGGCGTCGGCGCAGATGTCCTTGATTTTATCAAACAGCATATCCGTTGCTTTAACCTCACGCTGTGTCTGGATTGCGCCGGGCGCAATGCTGTACCCAGCCAGCCCAATGGGATAATCTGTGCGCGCACTCTGGCAGTCCGCAATCAGTTGCTGTGTAAGGGTGCCGTATTCCAGCACCGGGTAGGTCTTGGCGCGCAGACGGCGGTATTTGAGCAAGGCGTTATAGTCCGTACAGTTGAGCGTCAGCTTTGTGTCGTCGAAACTATGACCGGCGATGTACCCGCTCCACACCGTCGCGCCGTTGTCGGCGGCATACTCAATATGGTTGCCTAACTGCATGTTTGCGGGTGTGCATTTTGGGTCAGCCAGTGCGATGTCCAGCGCCATGGTGTCAATGTCGTTTAAAGTCCAGCCGTATTTCGGCGGGCTGAACTGGTATAGCTCGTCCAGTTGGATGTGATCGCGGTCAAACAGCTTGATGTACATCACAAATACCTCCCTTGCAGGGCAATTGTGCAGTGCCGTTTGGTGTCGTAGCCGTCACGCTCAAACGTCAGCACGTTGTCCCCCGGCGGGCAGTGTAGCCAGCCCAGTCCCTGCTTGATGCCGAATGTGAGCGTGCCGTTCAGGTAGCATCCGCGCGTGGCCGGTCGGCAGTCGATTACAAGGGTATCGGTGCTCCCCAGCGCAACGTTGACGGCGATTGTCTCACCAGTTGTGCTGTTGGCAATGGATGGATTGGCACACGAGCCGACGATCGTAACGACCGGATAAGCATCTACATTGCCGGTATTGGTGATGGTGCCGGTCTCACCGACCGCCGGGTAAAAAATAACACCCTGCGTGCCGGGGGATACCCAGCCGGTCGCCGTGCTGCCTGCCTCGATTTGCAAGCCAAGCTGGTATTGTTGGCAGACCGTGCCGGAGGGGATAAAAAGTTGCACGGACGGGATGGACTGCCCTGCGGCGGTAAGGGTGGACGGTGTGCTGGCAGATACAGACGCGAGCGGTGACGGGAGTACCACTGTAGTTGTGCCCTCAAAATAGGTCGTGAACAGCGCCGCCATCTGGTTGGCGGTGAGGTTGTACAATGGGTTTGACGCGGCCGCACCCATGTCGATTGCCATAATTTTAACATCATATGCGCCGGTCACAGCGGCAGGCGTTTGCAAATAAAAATTGTCGACGTATACCGTCGATATGTTGACTAATCCATAGCCAATAACATATGAGGACGACGCAGCAAGGGGGGCAATAACGGCGTATGAAGTATTATGCGACTGTAGATTAATTGCAAAGGCGGATTTTGAAAAGCCACACAAAAAATATCGATGCCCGGCGGCAGCTACCATGCCGCCAACCACGGTAAGTTTCGCGTTGTTTTGCGTACCGGTTTTTTGACCGCCAACAATTGCTTGCGTTGCCTGTGCGGATTGCAATATATTTGCCGTCACGTTTCCGGTCGCATAGCCGCCTTTTGGGGTCATGGAGGCGGTATACTGCCCGCTGCCAAGCGCGGCACTGTTTACAGGGATCGTGAGGGCGGTATCCGCCGTGGCAGTGCCGGAGAGTGTGATTAGTCCGCTTGCCGCCGCCTGCGCGGTGATGCCGTTTGCGGACTGAGCGCCGGAGAGCAGCTTGAGCAGGTTTTTAGGTGCGCCGAAGATGATATTGTGCAGCATTAGCCCACTCCTCCTCCATCCCAAGTGACTGCTGCACCTGTGGCGTCTACCCACTTTGACCCATCCCACCAAAGCGGTTTGCCTAATGTCTGTGCAAACACTTGATCTCCGACAGCACACCCCTCATAGCTTGCCCATGGTGCGGGCCCACAAAAATGGCCGTTGACTGTAACATGGGAGTAGTTAAACGTCACATCGCCGTTTGGTGCGACCAAAACATAGTAGGCTCCCTCATCCTGACCAGCAATTTTAAAGGGGGGATTTCTACCGTCCATGTGCAGCGTGAGCTGCGAAAAAGGCGCGTATTTTTGGCTTACTACCCATACTTTTAGGTCTTTGACGTGTGTCTGCCCGTCGCCCATCAGTAGCCACAACTCGTCCTCTGGGCTGTCTGTGATAACGCCGAGCACTCCCTCGGGCAGTACAACGTTGTTGTTTTGCCAGTTGGCATAGGTGTCCCTGCGGTTTAAAAACTCATATAGTGCCGCCATAATCAGTCACTCCCTCCCGCATCCAGTGTTGTGCGTGTGTTGTCGTCACTGCCTGCCGCGTCCAGCAATGTCCGCACCGCCGCGTCAGACGCGCCGGCATCAAGCTGTATCCGTGTCACATCGCCAAAAATCACCCCGTTGTCAATGTGAGGTTCCAATGAAAGTATGTCTGGAGCCAAGGCGTACCAATGCGGATCGGGCATGGTTAGCTGAATCGATTTGAACAGCACCGAATCGTCACTGGTAGCAAGGCTGGCCACTTCGGCGTAACCAATCAATCGCCCCATATCCGTGTCGATCACAAGAGGCTTTAAGGCATTTCCTGTCACCATCCGGTTAAGGGAAGCCTGCATGACGGCGCTATATGAGGACAGTACCATATTCAGCACCAGCTTGCGTTCGCTCACTTTCGACCGTCCAAACACCTGCCCGTCACTCAGAATATCATTGTCAGTAAGTACTTTGTCAGAATCAAATGCACCTTTTAGTACGGATGCAATTTGATCTGTGTTGATGTCAATGCCACTAAAGCTGATTGGTGTAACCATATAAATCCTCTCCCTTAGATGGACAGTGACATGAATTGGAGCTGTTGCTCGTTTGCCCGCTTGCTTCCCGCATCAGTCATATTGATCGGCCCATTGATGTTGATGACCGGCGCTTTGGTGTTGTTGGTCGTCGCATTGGTGGTGGAATATGATGTGCGCTGTGTTGCCGATAGAGCAGAGACGGGTGTAGATATTAACGACATAGAACCGCCGATATTGCTTGCCACCGATTCCGCCACATGCCGTGCTGCGTCGGCTACCGGTGCGATATTGGAATTGATATCTTCCGCCATACCATACATCATATCTTTCCACCAGCCGTGGAAGCCAACCAAAGGGCCAGTATCCGGTTCTGAGAAGTGAAGGAAGGAGCGAATGTCCTGCGCCACGCCCTGCACGGCTTTTCCAACGGCACCGGCGGCATTCTTGATACCGTTTACAATGCCGTTGATGATGTCTCCGCCCCATTTGAGTGCTTCATCCGGCAGACCGGTGATAAAGCTGATGGCATCTTGAAACCCGCTGCGCACCGCTCCTCCGAGTGAAGACAAACCAGACATAAATCGTCCGGGGATACTGGCCACAAATCCTACAAGCCCGTCCCATACGCTGCGTACCCACGATCCGATGGCGTTCATAATGTTTCCGATGGTGTTCGGTAGGCCGGTGAAGAAAGCAATCAGCCCATTCCAAACATCAACAGCAACGTTCTTGATACCATTCCAGAGACCTGTAAAAAACGCTGCCAGCGCATTGAATATTGTCTGTGCAGCCGCCACCCAAGAATTCCATATAGCCATCACTACGGTTACTATGACCTGGACGACGCCGGTGATTACCTGCTGAATGCCTGCCCATATTTGTGCCAGCCCGTTCTGAATGTTGGTAAAGATTTTAACCGCGTCATCGTGCAGTTTTCCGAAGTTTCCGGTCACAAGGTCGCAGATCAACAGAACCGGCCCAAGCACGATGTTTTTGATAACCGTCCAAATACCTCCTAGAATGTTTTTTAGTCCATTCATCACGGTTTGGATTCCGCCCTTCATGCCGTTCCAGATATTCATAACGCCGTTAATAAGCGGTGTCACTACGGCCATTACCACGGCCTTGATACCGTTCCATGCAGCGGATATACCTGCTTTGATGCCGTTCCACAAGCTTACAAAGAACGCCGAAATTTGTCCCCAGTGTTGCATGATGAGCAACGGAATTCCGACAAATGGCGCGATTACCGCGAGGATCACCACACCCCATTGCCGGAAAAATCCCGCGATGCCATTCAATACGTTTCCGATAGCCGTTTTGGCGGCATTGAATGCGCCGCTGACATCTTTCCATAGCCCTACGAAGAAACCGGAGATATCTTTCCAATGTGTTACGATGGCCACCGCAGCCACTGCAAGTCCTGCAATCGCTGCAACCACTAAAGTGATAGGTCCCAGCGTTGCCAATTCGACCATTCCAAACGCTGTAGTTACCGTGGTCAACAGTGACAGCCCACCAACCAATAGGCCAATCACAGCAACAATGGCCAGAATGGCGGCTGTCAGTTGCGGATGTTTGGACACAAAATCAGCAACAGTCTGAATGATGGGCATGGCAGATTGCAATAACTTGGCCAACATCGGCATGAGTGCGGTGCCGATGGTTTCCTGCACTTCCTCCATGGTGTTTTGCAGCTGTTTCTGTTTGCCAGCATAAGTGTCTGCTGCCGCCGCTGCCTGTCCGCCAAATTCCTTGTTGAGTTCGCCCAAGATGACTTTTTGGGCGCCTGCCATGTCTCCGGTTTTGACCATCTGGGCGATCTGGTCTTTTTGCTGATCGGTGAATGTAACGCCAACGCGCGTGAGCGCTGTAATGCCCTTTACTGGGTCATTGAGCGCTTTTCCTAACTGGACGGCAGCATCTTTCGGAGCAGTTCCCATCTTCTGTGACATATCCAACAATGCAGCTGTAGCTTGCGGGAAGACATTCTTTCCAATGTTGGTGAATGTAAGCAGCATGCCTTCGCCGGATTTGACCTCATCATCCGAAAACGTGGTGTTTTTGATCATGGATTCGGTCAGTTCGTCGAGCAACTGCATGGTCATACCGGACGCGCCACCGGTGGATTTCAAGGTCTGTGCCAGATCCGCGTTGGCCTTTTGTGCATCTTGGGCTTTGCTGATGGAACTTCCAAGGAAAGCGCCGACTGCCGCACCAACCGATCCAATTCCGGCCTTGACATTCTCCAGTGAAAATGCAGATTTGATAGATTGCCCCATATTGGAGAACGAGGATTTTATTTTGTCCCCCAGCGTTCCGACAGACGCGCCGACATCCAGCTGTTGCTTCTGCACATCTTTAAGCTGACTGGTGACCTTTTCATATTCGCGCTCGACCGCGCGCACTTTGTCAGCGCCAAAATTGCCCTTTTCAAACTGTGCCTGTGCGTCGGTGACCGCCTTTTTGAGAATAGCCTGCTTGTCTTTGAGCGCGTCGGCACTCTGAGCCAATAAGTCCTGCTTCTGCTTGAGCAAAGTGGTGTTGGACGGGTCAAATTTCAGTTGCCGGTTGACCTCTTTCAGTTCGCTTTGCAGCTTGTTGATCGGGGTATTGACCTCCTGCAAAGCCGAAGCAAGTGGGCCAACATTCCCGCCGATGTCCACGGTGATGCCTTTGATATTATTTCCCAAACGTTTTCACTCCTTTCATTAAAAATGGGCATGAAAAAGCACCCGCTTGGCGGGTGCTATAAACTATTTGATTATCGCTGTTCAGATTTTGGAAAGCAAACTGTTTTTCTTGCTGTCAAATTCATCCTGCGTTATGATTCCATCGTCCAGCAATCCTTTAAGCTTTCTGATCTCGTCAGAAGGGCTTGACGCTGACGCACTCTGCGGCCTGTTTTGACTCTCTTGGATTTCTTCTATTTTTTCTTTGATCGCCTGCGCAATTTTATTCTGGTCTTTGTGAAACATTACGGTGTTTTCGTCCTGAGTGGCGGATGAAATCCCTTTTCGACTTTCATTTCCCCCCGGAATCGTGAACTGGATAAATCCGTTTAGCGCAAATCCCCCTAATTTCAGTTGAACCCCGGTGATATTTCGAATCATAATTTCTTTGTCTCCGGAAAATCCATGTGTCATTTTGGCTAATGCGCCTTTTCGCTTGATTACCACCTTGTTTTCATGTAGCTCCAGTTGTCCCGCCACGCCTTTTAGAGTTAAAATTGGTTCTGCCATTTCCGCCACTCCCTTTCAGATGTTTCCATCATAAGGTAATTTTACAATTCTGTCAACTATTTTCCGAATTGTCGCCGGAGCGCTGCTCTGTCTGGTTTGGTCTGCTGTGCCCGCCAGCACTTTTCAAGATATTCCTTGCCATCCTCGGTCTGCTGGAGGTTATATATCACGGCGTCTCGAAGGAAAAGCCAGAATTCAAAGACTGTTAGACTTTCCATCCGGTCGAAATCATATCCGGTGAAATCCCGTACAATCTTTTCCTCAATCAGATTGACGGAAAAGTGCCCCTCGTCACCTTTATCATCTGGGCAAGAGGGGACAGTTAGTTTTTTGCTTTTTTCTGTGCTCCCAACCACTCAAAATACGCCGTGATGATACCAATCAGCTGGTCGAAGTCCAGGCCGTCCACATACTTGTCCGGCACTTTATACCCAGCTTTGTTTTTGCTGAGCATATCGCGCACAACATTCTGTAACTCGTCCATGGCCGCAAAATTGTCTGCGTTTACTTCATCTCCGGGTTTGGCAATGGCCGTTAGGCGACGCAGCAGCTTAATTTTCGGTGGTTCTACCTGCAATTTAAGTTCATGTTCCTCATCATTTTCATCTGTGCAGATCAGCCGCAGGTCAAAATAGCGCCGGTTCACACTCGAAACATCATACATAGTTCGTCCTCCTTATGCTTTCGCCGTTGCAACAACAATACCGGCCTTTACTGCCGCACCGGTGCCATCCACCTCGGCCACAGTTAGAATATCACCCGTGGTCGCTGTAATACTGCTGGTGCCGTCCCAAGCCGACCAGTTTGTCAGCACTTGTCCGACCGCGGGCGTAGCCGCGCCGCGACACACCGCGTAACTGTCACCGGACGATTTCACCGGGGTGACTGTCAGTGTAGTGGTGCCGCTGGTAGAACCGGCTGCCGAAGACACGGACAGACCGGATGCCTTGACGGTATCGCCCAAGACTTCCTCGTCGTAGACGATCAGTGTGCCTTCGCTGTCGCTCGGCTGCGCGGTCACCTCGAGGTCGAGATTGCCGGAATCGTCTAGCTTATAGGATAGTGTAAACCCGCCGGTGTTAGTGCCCACAATGGTAATACGCACATCGCCAAGTTCAGCATCTGGATGAACAAAGCGGAACAGGTACTTTTTATTGGATACATTCTGCAAACCACCAATCTTGATGGTGCGCCGCCCAGCAGATTCAGAAACGCGTCCGCTCATGGAAAACACGTCCATGTTGGACGAACTCCATGCAATCAGGCTGGCTTTTAGTGTGACTTCTTCTTCGGTCACAACTGTGCGCTGTATGATTCCATAGTCATCCTTGAATGTCTTTGTGGTCGGCTTATACTGCACGGTCGCACCTTTTTCAATACGTCCAAGCCGGTTTGCTTCGGTTTCAATCGTTGCATCATCGGGAATTGAGCCGGTGAATTCTGTTTCAAACAGATTGCCGCTCCCGATGGGGATTTCCAAAATTTTATCTGCCATTATATCCTCCTCAGTATCGATAGATCATAGCTTATCAAGTACATTTTTTGATCCGGTATCCATGTTTCGTCTTTGGTAAAAGGCCATGGACTCAGGATGGTTTCTATTTTGATTTCCGCTTCCGCGTTCTTGTTGGATGTATACAGTTCCACCCGTACGGAATCGCTTGATAGCATGTTCATGCCATCCGGGCCGCTGTGCTGCTCATGTGGAAACAACCACACCACGAATGGCGGGTCTGGCGGCGCATAGGTATCGCTGGTGGGAGGAAAATGATTGTAGGCTACCGGATAACCCGCCTGTGAAAGCAGTGTGTACCAATCGATGGTCATTCGCCTTTCACCGCCTTCTCAATTTCTTCTGGTAGACGCTTCTGCGCCCAATCCTCGCCGTACTGGATGTGTCGGAACGCCCGTGTGCGGCCACCGTTCCGGGTGGCATGCCCGTATTCCAACAGATGGGTCAACCGGTAATAGGGCGCGGCCACATACCAGGTCTTACGTTTGTTCCGCATATCCCGGTATGTTTCCTTTACTCGGAACGCCCGCCGGTAATGTTTCCAGTGAGACGGCGCGTGCTTCTCGATGACCTCTTTGGTCTCATCAGCCACCTTGTCCACCGCCGCCATGACCTTGTCCGTCACTTCGTCGGTGTAAGCATTCAGCTGCTCCATTAGCGCGGCGGCCAGATCATCTACCTGCACATGCATGGTGTTGCTCATCGTGCGCCTCCTGTTTGGAGCGTCAGCTCCACCGTGTCCTTTTCGGTCACATAGGAACGAAACACCTTGTACCGAATACCTGCGGCATCTTGAAAAAGCGTTTGCCCGGCCCAGTCCTCGGTGTGGACTTCCACCATTTTTTCCAACTGGACGCCCTGCGCCGACGCGGCGTAAAATTCGGATTGCCGCACGGACTTTTCGTTGTACCATACCGGCGTGGCTGTCTCAACAGCGGGCTGTTCCACGCCTTTGACCATTGGATGGGTGACGGTGATCAGCTTGCCTTCATCGGAAAAATACATCAGCCGGTCACCTCTGCTGTGCTGTCGGCATAGTAGCCGCTGGATTGCCG
The DNA here is from genome assembly GCF_047718355.1 of Ethanoligenens sp. Lineage (NCBI taxonomy): Bacteria > Bacillati > Bacillota > Clostridia > Eubacteriales > Oscillospiraceae > Ethanoligenens > Ethanoligenens sp. The sequence continues at coordinate 41,231 of NZ_JBDNLG010000011.1, read as the reverse complement.
GAGTTCATTCACCCGGCTTTGGTACATGAGCATATAGCGGTCGGCATCTGGATTGCCCAGACCAAATTGCCATTTGCAGAAATCCCGCACCGCGCCGAAGATAAGCGCATCCGTTTCATCTTCCGCTTTGCTTTGCAGGATGCCCAGCCGTTCCATGTCCGCGCGTGCTTCATCCACCAGTGCGGAAACTTCTGCAGTCACGGCATCGGAGGTGTTACGCCTTAGAGACTGCACCAGTCGGTTTACATAGTCTGCTGAAACTGCCATACCATCACCACCAAAAGGGCGGCTTACCGCTTACGCGTGCACCCATAGAATTTTGTGTTACGATGCAGCCTCATCCATTTTGACAAACGCATCTGTCAATGCAATTCCGCAGTCGAAGATGGCAGACCCAAGATAGTGAATGCTACGGCTGTCAAACCCGGCAGCATCATTTGCTTCAACGGTCACGTCCTGTGCAAGGTTTCCAACCATTTGCTTGAAGTCTCCAAAGATCATCGTGCCATCGGGGGCTTTGTCCGAAATGAGGATGGGGAATCCAAGGATACGCTGCGCAATGGGGTTGGAGAAGTCCTGCACAAGAATCGGACGTTTCTGATCGTCCTTGATCTTGGCAAGCTGACCATACAGGAATTTGTTGTTGCACAGGAATTTTGCGTTTCCGCTGTAACGCGCCGGAAGCATAGAAATGAGATCAACTACATTGTCGTAAGTAGGCGAGCCGCCGTGCGTATATTCCACCAAATTGGTGCCCGCTGCCCACATGGTGGCGTTTGTAACGCCTTTTGGCTCGCTGGAACCGGTGCCGTTGATAGAGGCATCCTCAATCTTGACAGCAATGTCCTGCGAGAGCATATCTGTGATCCACCCTTCGAAAGCGGGAATAGCCATAGTCGAAATTGTCTTGCTGATTACAATCAGCTTGGTATAGTCATAACCGCCAAGTTGCACATATACCAATGTATCGGCTGCCGGAGTAATTGCTGTGTTCTCAGTGTGGTTTGCGGCGTTGTCTCGCGTGCCCTGGACAGCAAATTTGATGTTGCCAGCCACGCGAAGCAGCGTGATCTCGTTGAGTAACGGAGCAACTTTGACCATTTTTTGGAACAGGATATCTGAGGTCTGCGTAGGGATGACCGCCGTAGTGGAGCTGTCATAAGCGCGCTTTTCGGCATCTGTTAGCGGTTTGCACTGGAGCATTTTAAAAAATGCGCTGCGGTATTCCGGGGTGGAAAGCAATTCTTCTTTGGGCATGTTTCCAAAGTCGCGTTTTTCAACGGCGGGTACCGGCGGATTGATGGGATTCCCTGTGATGACACCGGTGTTGATACCGTCGGCAATCTGTCGGCGGCGTTCAAGGTCGGCTTGCTCCGTGGAAAGTCCGCGCGATTCAGTGTCCAGACCCTCGAGTTCTGTCTGGAGTTCATCCAAATTAACTTTTTTGGTTTCGTCTGTTAACAGGCTGCGAATTTCAGCTTTGCGTGATTCAATGGCGTTCAGTCTTTCAAAAATTTCCTTTAAACGTTTTTCGTGCATGTTGTTCCTCCTTGTTTACAGATAAGTGAATGCGATCAGGCGTTTGCGTCGCTCGGCGTCACTATCCAGTGACCGGGCGCGGGCGCTCTCCAGCGTCCTTTTGGCACTATCCAGTGCCGATGCGCCCCGTGCGGATATATCAGTGCCGGGATTGGCCGGCATCGAAACTGCAGATACTTCATAGACCTTCGCGATGGCAGTAATGGTGCGCTGCGGCATATCGCTGTCCAGCCCTGTCCATTCATCGTCCGCGATTGCAAAGATGTACGACATACCAGAGATGTCGCCGCGTCCTACGGCACTGTAAAGAGCGCGGGCATCGGCGTTGTTTTCAACGTCAAGCGTTGCACGGGTGGCAAGTCCTTGGTCATCCACCTGCAATTGCAGGGTGGAATTGGCATTGTTGTTCCGGCTGCGCGCCAGTGGGATGCGGCTGAGATCGTGATTGACGCTGAACAGCACGTCTGTAAAGTCCGTCTGGTCAAATGCGCCACGCGCGATGGTTTCCGTCCACATGCCGTACATGTCATAGGGCTGTCCGAACACGGCGGCATGGCCCTGCACGACGTCGCCTTCCGGGTCTGCGGTAATGTCTGGCAGAGCGAACGCGCGAATTTCGCGCTCTCCTTTGATTGGCTTATGTTTGGGCATTCTGGTCATCTCCTTCCTGCATAGGATTGTTCAAATCTTCCGGCTGTCCGGTGTCATCCTCTCCCACCTGGTACTTGTTGGCCTTTTTGGCGTCAATAAAATTCAGCGATACGATGCGTTTGTCACCATCATCTCCCGGAAGCGGTGCCATGTTGAATATTTCGCGCATCTCGTTGTAGGTGAACAGCCCGATTTGGAAGGCGTTCTGCACCAGCTGAATCTTCGTGGACGCGCTGGCGTATTCCAGACGGTTCGCTTCAAATATGATCTGGTTGCCAAACTGCTGTTCACGGTTTGAGAACAGCGCCGATGTGAACTGCAAGCTCATCTGGATAGCCACTGGTTCAATGGTGCTTTCATAAAAGGCATTCCACTGGTTTTCCGTGTAGGATGACGTGATGATTTCCGGCGCCACACCGAAGTACCGGCAGACCTTGTCCGATAGAAATTTCATTGTGATGGCGTTGACTTGCTGTGGCTGGCTGTTCAGTTCCTGATAATCCGTGGTGTTGTCCATCGCCGCGACGCCGCTCGCACCGTCGCTGATGGTCATATAGTCCGAAATGAAAGCCTGCTGTTTCTTTCTCAAATCTTCGGGCTTAAGCATGTTCTGACTTTTGAGAATGCCGCGCAGGGCGTTAGAAGACTTCACAGCGTTTGCTATTCCCTGGTTGGCTGTATTGATGGTGTCCAGCGTTTGCCCCAATGCCTGCATATTTTGTTCGCCGTATAAGTCGTTTCGGTAGAAAAACCGGCGCAGGTGGATGAGCTGGGTGTATTCTACGGTCACATTGTCGCCGCCGGTGAAAGAAAACTTCGCATAGACAATGCCTCCGCTCTCAATCAGCTGGATATTGGAAAACGGGATAGGATACAGCCCCTGCACATTCCCCATGCTGTCATACTGCACGTAAATGAACGCGTTGTTCTGCATGAATAGCTGGGTTGTGACTTTGTACAGGAACGTGTAGGTGTCCATATACGGGTTTGGCTGCATCTCCAGCAGATTCTGAATGTTGTCTGAAACGTTGGCAATCGCACCGGTCGCATCCTTGCGGATGTGCTTCGGGTGCAGCTTGGCGACGTTGCGGGCGATAGCATCCACTGCCGCGCGGACATCGTCGCTGTCATAGGCTTCCTGGCCGAACGCCGTGAATACCGGTGAGTATCCGTTGAGCATTCGCAATTGTGTAGCCATGCCCGGCGGCGCGGCGGGCTTGTTGCCAAAGATAATGCTAAACAGGGAACGTCGTTGCTTCTTTGCCACTTTTTCACCTCAAATCATGGCCGTGTAATCCTGCATCTTATCATTCAGCCCTACATAGGCATCCAGCAGACTGACCATGCCATCAATGCGGTTCCGGCTGGATACGCCTTTGATTGGGCGGATGTTGTCGTTTGTATCGTGTTGGGCGGATGTATTGCACAAACACCATAGCAAAATGGGATTGTGGTTGTAATTGACCAGCTTGTCCTTCAGGTCGGCTTCCAACATTTTCATGGGATGGCTGAATGTCATGGCTCCCTGTGCGCATGGAACCATTGTGAAGCCATTGGCTGTCATTTCCTGTACCCAGTAGCCTGCCAGTGCGCGGTCGTAATAAATCCACAGCGGCGTGATGCCGTATTTGCTCAACATCCGGTTGAACCAAGCCGTCACCATGGCGTAATCCACACGCCATCCGGGGCAGGCAGTCAGCAAGCCGCGCTTTGCCCAGATGTCGTAAGGAATTTTGTCTTCGCGCACGCGCTTGTCCAAGAGTTCCTGCGGCAAAAAGTACATTTGCAGAACGTATTTCACATCGCTTCCCGCTTTCATAATGAGCAATGTTGCACAGGTGAGGTCTGTGGTAGCGGACAGGTCGCACCCGCCAATGGCGTAGGTGTTGGACACGTCCTCCATGGTGAACGTGGCGGAATTGTCGATGTCCTGATAAGTCATCCACGCACCGGCCGCCGTCTCGCGAACATTGAAGTCCTTAGTTAGCACTGTAGGCAGATAGTTGGGGCGGCGTTTGGCGTCCTCTACCTGTTTGGCAAGATAGTCGTAACTCTTGATGGTGCCAAGACCGGGGTTTGCTTTTTCCCACATTTTAGGGTCTGTCCATTCAGAACGGTCGTCCAGTTCATAGATGAATGCCAGCTTGGTTTCATCCTCAAAGCCTTCCAGACCGTCCAGCCGCTTGCAGGAAAGGTCATAGAGTTCGTCATAGATACCGCCGCGCACAAAACCGGACGTGGTGATGATGTACATGAGGGGCTGTTCGCGGGTGCCCATGGACTGCACTGACACGTCGTAAATGTTGCGGTCCTTCATGGCGTGCACTTCATCAAGGATGCCGCAGGACATGTTCAAACCGTCGAGAGTGTTGGAATCGCTGGACAGCGGCTCGAAGGTACCGAAGTTGAACGGGCTGTACATGTCCGATTTTCGCTTGCGGATGAACCGCTGCAAGGCAGGCGACTGCCGCACCATATTGACCGCTTCGCCGAATACAATACGCGCCTGATCGCGCTTGGTTGCCACACAGCACACCTGCGGGCCGCCCTCACCATCCGCCAGCAGCATGTAATTCCCGATGCCGGAGGTCTCACAGGACTTGCCGTTTTTCCGGGCTTCTACTGAGAACACTTCGCGACACCGGCGCAACCCGGTATCCGCGTGAACAAACCCGAAAATGGCCTGAAATTTTGCTTTTTGGAACAATTGAAGCTCAATTTTCTGTCCAATCCAGCGCCCTTTCGACTGTCTACAGAATCGTTCAATGAATTCAATCGGGGCGTTTGCCTTATTATCGTCGAACACCCAAGGGCCTTTTGGATGATCCAATTCCTCCACCAGGGGGCGGTATTGCTGAATGATCCGGCGGGGGGCGATAATGTGCCCGGATTGGATTTCCTGCCAGTATTTCCGAATGCAATCCATCACCGCCTCGCCTTCTTCATCATGCCAAGCAGGGCTTTTTCTTCTTCACTGGCTCCGGCATCTGCTGCCGGCTTGTCGTCTGGCAGCAGATCAAACAGTTGCTTGAAAACCGCCGCATAGTTTTTAATCGTGCGGTTGAAAATGGCCATGGCAGGCCGTTCACGGGCGTATTCAATGCCTTCTGTCTGGCTGAACATTTCTGTCGCGCCGTTTTCATTGACGTCAGCTTCCAAATCTTCGAGGGAAACCTGCATGAAAGCAATCCGCTTGATCAGACCTTCGGCGGCGCGTATCTTTTCGTTCGGAAGCTTGCGCTTGCGCAGAATGGATTTGAGGGCTTTTTCCGATTTTTCAATGCGGCTGTCACGATCTGTGGATTCTTCCATGCTTTTCACCTCACTTCAAGATTTTTAGGGGGAGGGGTTATGCGCGCGACGGTTCGGGGTCTTCCCTTAACCCTTACCCGGTCCCCGGGCTGGGATGGCACATGGTCACCTGGGGGGGATAGGATCGCCGTTTGCGTCAAACTTCATTGTCTGATTTTTGCGATGCAGCTCTGCGTGACAGTCGGTGCACACAGCCATGAGGTTGTCCCATGACAGCGTGACGTTCGGATTGTTGATGTTCTTGGGTGACAGGTGTACCTTGTGGTGTGCTACCGTGGCAGGCGCGCCACACCGTTCACAGGTCCAATGCTTCGACCGCATGAACCCAAGTCGGCAACGTTCCCATGCACGGCTATGATAAAAGGATTCTGCAAAGGGTCTTGCCATGGTGTTGCCTTCTTTCACATATTCCTCCGCGTCCCTGCAATGATAGCAAGGAGTCTGCGGTCTATGGTATCTGTCCCGGTGCGCACTCCCACGGCAAACGCTGCATGGCTCTGTGTGAATCCACTTGATTACCGTGGTGGTCACCCCCAAAGCATAAAATAAAGTGCCCATCACTGGACGCTGAATAATCGCGCGGGCCGTCCGCAGACTGACCCGCCAAGCCTGTAGTAACAGGTCTGTTAAACCCGGCAGTTATATCGCACTGCCGAAACGTCGCAGGCTACCCGACGGTAAGAGGCCCCTGCTTGAATGTTCCTTTTTTTGTTTAACTCCGGCTGGCACACCGAAGGTGTAAACCGGCTCCATCTCTACCGCCTAAAAACATAAAAAGTTTTGTGAGCATTGCCTCCCCGCCGGTCAGCCCACACTACCGCCCTTATTGCGGCTCCCCACATGGTTTCGGATGCTGGATTTGAACCAGCGCCTCCAGCTGCCTGCATCGGCAAGCCAGCGCACTCCCAATTATTCCAATCCGACATATGCCACCGTCTTTGGTGGCATCCCGTGCAGGCGGTTTATATCTCGCACTTATGCACGGTATGGTCGCACCGGCCATCACTGAACCGCCCACACGCGACCTGCCGTGAAGGGCGACCGATGCATGGAGCAATCAGACGGTTCGTGCGCCGTCAGATTGCAAAAAAGTGCCCGACCAGTTGGCCGGGGTGAAAGTGGAGAATCTGATAAAAGGCGTGTGGATTCCCGTGTGTCGAAAACCACTATACTTAGTTTACCCCTTGACAGTGTCCTCTGATTACCTCAAATCAAATTTCTTTTCTTTGAAAGTAAAAAGAAAAACTTGTGCACTTTCTGATAAAAATAGTTATACCCGCATGGAATATCTTTTAAAGTTTTGAGAAAATGGTAAGGTACTCCCTCGGTGACAGACAGAATTATCCATTGATAAAGCGAAGGGTCCGTCTCTATTGCCGCCTGTTTAATCATTTCACAATCGTGTGACAACACTGCCGCCAACTCTGCCGCCCTTGCCGTAGGTTCGCCCGGGCTTGTCCCGTGCGGCATCCCGTCGTAATTCATAGCCCGAAGCGGATTATGTAGATCGGCAATCCTACGTTTCTTTTCGGGATATTGCAGGCAAAAGTATTTCAGTTCCCGGTAAGCGTATTTCGATATAGCGTATTCATCCAGCTTCAAGTCACGTTCATTCGGCATTCACTTCACCTCAACCCCGTATTTTTTCAATTCATCGCGAATGCGTTCCCTGGCAATCTTAAACCCGTCGATCGGATCGTCTTTATGCCATTGGTTACATTCGTCCACAAGTTCGTTGCATCGGTCATTAAACCGTTCCAACCGTTTTTCCCCGGCCCCGAATACTTCATGCGCCGCCAGAAGATCGATGTCGCGCTGATCGGCTTGCCCCGCTTGGTATTCTTCTTCCAGAAATTCACGAATTTTATGCCTGATCTGCATTTCAGTCATAAACACTTTTGGCGTGTGTGCTTTCACTCGTCTCACCCCCTTTTCCACCTTGCGCCTGCTGTTTTCTAACTTGCATTTTGGAATGACCGCAATATGCACATTCAATTTGCATGGGGTTCCTCCCTGCCAATAATTCGCTGGATATAGGTAATCGCTTTTTTCAGATCCTCCACGCCGTTCTTGTCCTTCCAGCGCCAGAGGTATTTAATTGCGTTGCCGGTATCAAAAGCATCTGCGCCTATCAGGTTATCGGTGGCGGCATCAATCGCTTGAAAGCATTTAACGCCGTTTTTCAGGTAGTAGTCGGGGTGGGAGGTGCTTGCGGTTTCTTCTGAGGCGGATAGCCCCGGATGGAGTATCCAACAATCTGCGATTCCCCGGCTTTCATTATGTGGAATAAATCTCCGAGAGCAACTGTTGCAGGGAGCATCCGAGTTGAACCGATGACTATATTTACAATTTGCACACGTCTTTTCCATTATTTTTCCTCCTGCGCTTGGCGGATAAGCTCGTCTGGTTTAACGCCATATATAAGCGTACACGCATGTTCCAGTGCCCGGCGCAGAGCGGCATTTTCCGCATCCTTTGCGGCAAGCTTATCCATCAAGCGGCGCGCCACGGTGCAAGGCCTTTTCTGCGCTTTTAGCATGGCGTTCTCATTTTCCAGTTCCTCCACGCGATCACAAAGGGAGGAAATTTGTTTTGACACCCGTCTTAGAATTTCTGCTGTGTCCGGCGGAATATATACATTTCCGCTTCTTTCTCCGTCGGCGGCGTGCGTCCCAGCAACCGCAATAATATCTTCTATCGTTTCCGCCGCGGCTTTGATTTCAGAGAGATTCAGCATGATTGTTCTTCTCACTTTCCGTTTTGATTTTTGAAATTTGCTTTTCAATGCCGTCCAGACGTTCGCATGCCGCGATGATTCCGACAGATATCATGATATGTGTAAAATTCAAATGGCAGTTACCGTTCGTGGAGAGGAACATAAACGCGACATATACCAGATAAAAAATAGCAACAATCATCATTCCGTGCCCTCCACAGGCGCGTGTCTATACAGCAATCCAGCTTCACGCAGATTATCCATGATTTCTGCATCTGTTTTATTCAAAGAAACCCGAAACAGGGCTTCTCTCAGCGGCATATGGTTTGCTCTTTCAAGCGGCATAGTATCTTTTCCATATTCCCTTTCGCGCCATTTTTCGTAGTCTTCTATCGGCATGAAAGGCGTTATAAAAGCGTCCACAATGCTTGAAAAGCAGGCATATTCGTCATCTGCTTTGACATTATAACGTGGCATTATTCATCCTCCGCAGGCGCGCTGAGCCAGTCAAGCAATATGTCTTTACAAATTTGTTCCGGATCAAGCGGTAATTTGCAACCAATAGGGCAGTAATCACAATCCATGTGCTGGCCTAAAAACTCCGCCGCACTCTCCAGCGTTGCGAAATGGTGTTGGAAGTTGGTGGCCGTGGGTTCTTCTGCCGCCTTATCATTGATTTTGGCGCATTCGCAGTCATTCCCGTAATAGATTCCGTCACAGTGACCCACGTCGCATTTTCGGCGCACGCTATCTTGGCAACGATATTTATTCATCGTGTTTCCTCCTTCGGCGGTTCGGGTAGTGGCATCCAGTGTGTAACATTCCATTGACCCGATCTGTATAATTCAAGCATTTTTCCTACGGTCACGGTTTCTATACAAGAATGCAATTTTGGCTCCGTTGGCTCCGATTTTCGACCATCCCAGCAGACCAAAATCATCCCGAAATAATCTCCGTCTGTTGCATTTGGAAGTCTTTCGCTCATCGGAATCCACCGTTGACGCTCTTTCAACTCCGCAATCTCTGCGGGTGTGAGACCGGTGTCCTCATAATCCGCCAATCGGTGCATTGCAATTGTTTCGGCTACCCCGGGTGCGTCTATGGTGTCATTTACCAGCTCAACACCATTGTCTCCATATCTTTGCGTCAACCGTTCCATGGTTCCTCCTTGCTCACTCTCTCCATCCAGTACACCCACATCCATCTTGCGTCTGCGCCGTAGGTGTCAAACCAAAACCGTTTGAATTTATCCAGAGCAGAATCCATTTCATCGGCTTCAAACCCATCCTCTCGTGCAAACTGCTCGTCCACATCGTTCAGATTCATGGCCCCAACGTCGATCACCCGATAAAACAACCTTGCGGCTTCACGTGGCATGAAATACAGAGGCTGCCAGCCATTCTTATCCGCAAATTTCCCAAACTTGTCAAAACGTTCTGCATCGTCAAATTCAAAGTATTTTGAACTTCCATCTGCCTTAAATTCGACGCTATAGCCAAAGTTACCATCCATGTTGTTATAGCCAATACATTTCCATGTCTCTCTCGCATACATGTAGTCACCGGGTTGGTATTTGGACTTGCAAGGCACATAGTTTCTTAGCGTGTGCCGCGTAATCCCATTGCCCAAATTAACCGGCGGCACTTCTGGGGATGCTTCGCGCAAAATGCCTCGGTACATTTCTAACATGCTATCGGTATATTTGCGCTTCACAGGTCTCGCCGTATGTACCTTTCTCCTATTCAGCAATGCTCGAACCATGTCTTGTGAGAATAGCTCGCCTTTTAATGCCATCTTTATTTCTCCTATTCACGTCCACAATTACTTGTGCCGCGCTATTTTTTAACACGTTAAATTACACTGCTTAGCGTTTTTAGCGCAGTACGGTGGACTGTGGGCGGCGTATGCGGCGTTTACGCTTCGGCGGGGATTTTTTATGTCTATTTCAGCTTTGCCGCCACAATCTGTGGTCTGCACCACACACGTTGAAATTTCCGCCATTCTGCACCTACTTGCCCGTGCTTATCCCGGTACAGCATTGCATATGGCATAAACCCCGCCTGGATTGTTTCGGTCAGCCGCTTCTCGGCGTGCTCGAATGTATCACCAGGATATCCGATCAGCACATAGCAGCACATCGTATGTGTCGAAAATTTAAACCCAGCATCCTGCAACATCCGTCCTGCATCAACCAGCGGTTCCAAATCGTCCGGCGTGTCATAGGCAAAATACATGCGTTTTGTTCGTGCCTCTCGTAATAGGTCACAATGCCACGGTTTCAAAATTTTTGCTTCCAATCCGCCCGTAAACTCCGGGTGTTTCGGTTGCTGTTTCAACATGTCAAATACGGCGCGGATATGCTGATCGGAACAAGCTAACAGGTTATCGTCCAGTACGTTCCACCCGTTTGTGATCGGCAATTCCCGTAAATGGTAACCCTCGCGTTTTGGTACGTTACAGAACCAGCACCGGTTTGGACATCCTCTGGACGTGATTACATATCCGCGTTTAAGATACATTCCCGGCACAAAGCCACCGCCCGGCTCGTTGAATGCAGGGCCTCCCATTTTCACCGGTACGCCGACCTGCTCCCACTGGTAGGCAAGCTCCTCGGCCCGCCGCATGTCGTATGTAAACGCGACGCTGATATGTACCTCGTCGACTTCAGGAAGCGTGAGAATTGGCGGCGGCCCGAAAAAAGCAAGATCATCATTCGGGGATGCAGCGGTGCGGCGCGGGAAAACGCGGGCAATTTTCACAGTTACCCCTCCTCAATTTCCACTACGACGCGAGGATTCTGCTTGTCCACATGCCACACATGGCTGATACTTGTCACATATCGTTGGCTGTCATCCCGTATCACTCCGGCCACCACAAGTCCGTCCATGATGTATTTTGCGGCCGCTGCTATGTTGTCCGGATCACGTCTTGCGTCCGGCTCGCGCCAGTCAATTTTGACACTCGCACGGCGCAATTGTGGAATATGCATTCGCTTGCATTCCCACGCTATTTCCTGTGTCCATCTGACCTTTTCACGGGCGTACGGTTGGTACTTCCCGCGTCCAGACTTTGCCAGCTTTATCATGTCGTTTAGGTCAGGCATTTTTCCAGATATCACAATTGCAAAATGGCGGTTGCAATTTTGCATTGCCTGCGCTGCCGTTGGGTCGTGGTAGTGCTCAGCGTTACGGCTGTCGGTCATCCCGCACCTCCAATCACACTTTGCAAAATTGGCTTGCCGCAAAACACCGCGGATGCAATCTGCGCTTCGGCTTCCTCCTCGCACAGCTCCCACAGATACGCATTGCTCGAAACAATGCTGTGCGAATCGCCAAATCTGCGCAGGATATTTCGTCGTTTGGCGCGTGCTCTGGAAACAATTGCATCCGGCCAAATTGAAAAGTCATATGTCATTGCTTGCCCCTCTCGTTGCCGTCTGTGCGGCTCTGTGCTGTGCTTTTGTGTTTAACCACTAAATTACACTATTTTTACGTTTTATCGCGTCAGCGTGGCGCGTGCTTCGTGTCAGCGCCTTTCACGGCGATAATCTGTAGCCTTATTCAGCACTGGCAGAAAAACTTCCCGATCGTTTAACCGGCTCATAAGGCGCGCTCCTAAAACATCCTCGGACAACAGGCGTGGGCTATTTGGCTCCCAGTTGCTCGTGACGATAGTGGGCGTTACATTTTCAATGCGGCTGTTGATAAGCTCATACAGTGTGTTCCTCGTCCATTCAGATGGCTTTTCACTGCCAAGGTCGTCAAGGATCAGCAGATTTGCATGACGTGCGGCGTACAAGTAATCTTCGGCGTTCCCGTGTCCGTCATATGCGCCCTTGAGTGCTCCGAGCAGGCTTGGGACGTTCCAGCACACTACACGTACTTCTTTCTCAATCAATGCATTTGCAATGGCGTGAATCAGTCGCGTTTTTCCGCTTCCGGTCGTGCCATACAGATACATCCCAATTCCGCGGTGTCGCAAGCTGACGCGAAAATTTTCGGCATAATTGGTGCAGGCGGTATATGCACGTTCTGCTCCATCCCGTATCATCCAGCCCTCAAAGGTTGCCTGCCGTTGTCTTGGGGTAAGCCCGCTTTCTGAATAGATTTGCGATACACGGCTACGGTGATCAATTGCATCACGTTCTTTCTGCCGCCGGTCAAGTTCGCACTGGCACATGACTCTCACACGTTTCTCTACACCAAGAAGTCGGCATATGCCGATCTGGATGGGTCGCCCACATTTTGGACAACATTCCCCGGTTTCGATCAGTTCTGCGACGTTCTCGCCCATTCTGGTAAGTCCTCCTCTTGATCGCTATAGCTGTTCGGGTCGCTAAAGTCTGGAGTTGCATTTCCTTGAGATGCAACGGGCTTGCTGTCATATTTTCCTTCAAGGATTTTTGCCATGTTTCCGTCTTTGATCATCCAGTCGAAGTCGGCAGACCAGTTTCGGCTATTTGCGCCTTTGAGAAACGCGCTTGCTTCTGACTTTTCAAAAAGCGTTCGGAACGTGTCAAGGCTTTTCCCGTACTGCACCCATCTGGCGTGTATGGCTTGCTTGCGGTTTGCTGAAAGTGTTTTGATGCGTGGAAAAGATGGGCAAAGAGAGAGATAAAGGCTTTGAATTTCAGAGTACGGAGTGGGTTCCGCTTCCGGCGGCTTGTCCGCCGTGGTTTCCCCCACGCCCCTATCCTCACCTGTACTACCCTTACCTAACTCTAACCTAACCTTACCTAACCTAACCTGGGTATCCATTTTGGATACATGTTGTATACATTCTGTATCCATGCTGTATACAGGCAGACTGTATTCCCCGCTTTCTTCGACTTGCAACGATGACTTTTCACCCGTATATTTCGTTTCGTGGTACCGGTCTTTCTGGATGTAATTGTGAATTTTCCAATGCTTTATAACCACGATTCCGCTTTCAAAAGGGATAATAAACTTTCGGTCAACAAGCATTTGAGCATCCGCGCTATGGCACCCAACCGTGCGCATAACAGCGTTTGGTTTGTTTACAAACCCATCATCGTCCGCTCTCATTGCAAGATGAAAATATAGAAGTTGAGCAGATTGCGACATTTCCAAAAAAGCGTCGCTATCAATTATTGTTTTGGCAAACATTCTTCTTTCTGCCGTGCTAATCACCTTCTTTTTTTGCGGTCTTTCAAAAGTTTCAAGGCTGCATCGTGAGCTTTTAAAATCGAATCTTGCAGCGTATACGTCCAGTATCCAGAAACAAGCACACGTAGTTTCTCAAGCTCTGTTTCAGTTCGCTGTAAATGTTTTTCATCAGTTGGGAAAAATAAATAAATTCCCCGTTCATTTTGTTTTAGTTCCATAATTTAAAAAGGTAAATCATCATCGCTACCGATTTCCACAAAGTCTTCATCATTTCCGGTTTGCGCGTCTGGATTGTGTTGGCTTGAATTTGATTCATTTTTTGATTTCGGCTCTGCAAAATGAACATTGCTTGCTACAATTTCAAAGGCTTTTCGTTTGTTACCGTCCCGGTCGGTATATTTGCGTGTCTGGATGGAACCTTCCACCGCAACTAATTGGCCTTTGTGAAAATACTTGGCAGCAAATTCAGCTGTGCCCCGCCAGCAGACGATTGAAATAAAATCAGCCTGCCGATCTTCGCCTTGTCGCTGATAGCTGCGGTCTACAGCCAATGTAAAGGATGTGACCGCAATATCATTGTTTGTATGCCGCAGTTCTGGGTCAGCGGTAAGTCTACCATTAAGCGCACAAATGTTCAGCATGTTTGTTTTTCTCCTTCGCATGATACTTTGCGTGTTCTGATTCACTGGGAAAAAGCATTAGATTTTCGATACGGTTGTCTTTTCTGTCGTGGTTGATATGATGAACAACTTCCTCACTCTTTAGCTCCCTGCACAAATGTTTTTCCATTACAAAACGATGCTCCATTATATAGCCATCGCGTGTTGAATTCGGATGTTCAGGAAAAAACAAACTAATATATCCGTCGGAACGAACTTTTTTGTGACCTATTCCGTGAATTTTCCTTGATTCCGATATTTTTTTACAAGATTCATCAGACATAATTTTCCCCAAATTGGCGTTTCTCAGCTTCTCCCTTGCGGCTTCACTTTGCGGTCTGCAAAGACAATTTCCGCATTTTCTTGGCTTAATTGAAAGCTTTTTAAACCACAAAAATACCGATGCAGGAGTAACGCCAAAAAGATTTCCAATTTCGGAATAACTCAAACGTGACCCAAAATAGAAGCTTTCTAATGTTTCTTTGCTTGGCATACACATTTTCTTTTTAGCCATCTGTATCCCCCTATAAATAGTTCCGGCCGAATTCTTTTATGAAGTCCATTTCTGGATGTTCCTCCATAAACTTTTTCTGGAATTCTGCCTTTAATTTTAAATCGTTTTGGTGGTTAAAATGAACTCCATTCGGCGGTTCATTGTGGCAGAAATGGCACAAATAAACGACCATCCCATACTTTTCGGATTTTTTACGAAACGGGCCATAAAAAACATGGTGGCGTTCAACCCAGTCTGTACGACCGCATATATGGCATTTTTTCATGCTCCCCACTCGCTTTTCATCACGTCGAGCTTGTCCGGCGGAAGCGTCTCTATGTCCATTTCTTTGCATTCTGACACAATTCCATCAATGAGACGCGCCATTTCTTTTGAATCATATGTGGAACTTCCAAAATAACATTGAAGCTGTATCCCAGTTTGCCCGTTTATAGTAACTTCTCCAAGTTCTTTTACCGACCTCCACTCCTGCTTCACTTTTTCAACAACAGACGGTTTTACAATAATGTGCGTAAAAACACCGTATCGAGAAAGCATTTCGAGATAAACTTCCCACTTGTCGCAATGAAGAACAGTTGCAATTTTATCCATCAAAACCCAAGCATATGCATTTGCGTCAATCGATCGCTTATTCCGGTGCTCTTTAATCGTTGCGCAATACAGCTTGTCCTTAATTTCATCCACAATTTTGCACGCCAAATGTGGAAATTTTGCGCGAAGCATGATCCACGTTTCTTCCCTGTCTGACATGACTTTGACTTTATCAAACAGTAAGCCGGTCATTGTGGAAGCTCCGAAAAGTCCTCAATCATTTTGATAATGCTGCTCGCCCTATCCTCTGGGACATCTTTTGTAGACTTATATCCGGTAATTGGGAAAAGCATTTCTGGAGCTTTCTCTTTCCCGAATTTTTTTATAAGCGCATTTGCTACGCGGTGTGCCCCGTTTTGTGGGGATTCGGAATGCTGATTACCGTGAGAACGTTCTGAAGCTGTTTCCTCTGGCGTTTCAGAATCAGGGTCTTTCATTTCATCGGTCGGTATGCAAAGCGCCTGGAAACAAGCATATTTAAAAGCTACGCTCATGGCCTTGTTACTTGCTTTGTCCCCGCTGTCCATCCCTTCTCCGATTACGATTGCAGACACGTTGCTGCCATCATCTGCATAAAACGTGTACTTCATTTTAAGCACAGAATAAATCAGGTGGTTCCCTTTTGATGTAGTCCTTTCTTCGCGTTTTTGATCCACTACTTCCGGCAAAATAAAGATGTGGTTTTTGATAAGCACAGGCTGCAATGCGTTCATCACGGCATCTATTCCGCGATATTTGAAGTTTTGCTGGTTGTTTCTATCGTTTTTTGATATTACGCCGATTTCAGACATTGCCGAAGAAATAGCGCTATATATTAATTTTGGTTCGCACATCTGGATTTAATTCCTCCTTGCTTTCAAACACTAACGGGCATTGATTTCCACGGCCAGTAAACGGATATATCAAATATTCTCCAGTGATTAGGCATTCCCACCGCTTCAAGCTGTCCCTGCTCCGGCAGTATTGGCAGTATTGGCAAAACGTCATGTTCTCCGGGAAATGTACCGTAATGTTTGCGGTTGCGTCGGTGTAATATGTAACGCAGCTTTTAGAATTTAAGCTCATTCAATTCACCCACTTGCCTTTTGCTGGGAGTTTCTTTTTCCAACTCGCAGTTCAGACTAAAAATGATGCCTGCATAAACCTTTGCTTCTTCGACATTCTGCACATCCGAAAGTCCATGTGCATTCAGCTTCATCGCACTCACGATTGCGCTCTGCTTTTCGGTCATAGTATCCATATTCCTCATACTCCCTTCGCGTTTCCTCACGGTAAAACCCATAGTCCGATAGTGGATTTGGCACTATATCACCTCACGGTATTTCTACATCGCACGTCTTACACTCGACATGCAGATGCCTGTTAAATTTTGACCGTCTCGCAGCCGCTTGCGTCCCGCATACTGGACAGATAAAATACGCACTTCCGGGTTCTGGTAAAGCTTTTTCAGCAGCAGCGAGTAGTGCGAGATCGCCAGATGTTGGGTCGCCAGACGATCTTTTTTCAAGGCACATCAGTAATCTTCCTCGTACACGCAGGTGTCCACATCGTCCGGGTCGGTCATGTCGATTTCCACTGGTGTGTTGTTGTAGTAGCAGGAAAGTATCAGTGCCTCAAACTTGCTTAACCTTCGGATGCCGATTTTTCCGTTCTGATTTTCCCCATTAATGTCCAGATGCGCAATGTTGGATGGCTTTCCGCGCTTGTATAGCATCCCAAAGCTGGCCGTGATTCTATCCCAGTTGTCGTTTCCATTCCACATCAGTTTAAGATTAAAAGAATAGTAATCAATACTATAGGTCTGCCGCTCGTTTTTGATTTCAACCTCAAATTCTGGATGATCCCGGCGCATGTCCTCATCTTGGTCTTTGCATTCCTCTGCAAAAGCGGCGATGATCTCAGACACCTTAATGGATTTCCGCTTTTTCAGCAGCATGTTTTCCATGGCCGCTTGCGCGCGTTTCCGTAGTTCCTCCCCCTGCACCGATTCCACAATGCTTTTTGCCGCCTGCGCGACAAATTCCATGTACCCATCCAGTCCAATATCGGTAACGATTTCTGGCAACTTTTCTTCCAAACGGTCTTCGATGGATTGCCTCAGCTTGTAGCCATCTAGCACCCCGTCCACTGCCGAAAACACGGCCTTGCGAAAAACGTCCTTGACATGCTTTTCAACTTCTCCGGTCTGCTCCATTTCTGCCAGCGTATCGCTAAGGATTTCTGATATGTTAAGTTCCATTTGACACACTCCGTTTCCCGTGATACAATCACGATGTATATGTTTCCTTACCTCCTGTCCGACTTGCACTCGGGCAGGCTTTTTTCTATGCGTTCGATAACTGCTCCTGCCGCGCACAGCGGCGCTAAAATGACGATCAGTGCTATAAGGCAGGCGGCGATTTCTACCATTTCCCGCGCCTCGCCGGTTCCACGTCCAGCGGCCAAAACTTGCACGGTCTGCCGCTCACGTCCACGTCGATCATTCCGTCCGGCTCAATTTCAGTGATAAATCCCATTCCTGCAGCCGTCTGGACAAGCTGTTGCATGCTCTTTGCGGTGTGCAGCCGGCGAATATGCTCCGCGCAATCCGGGCAGATATATCCGACATGTGCGGTACGATTTGATACCTCCCACGCACGATGACATGATGTACATACGGCACGAAGCACCGTTTTAGCCGATACCATAAAATTTCCTCCTCATGTCTCTCCGCTTCGGCACAATCCCGTACCCAAGCGATTCTTTTTGTTCCGCGATGCGGCGCGCCTCGTGCCATTCTCGCATCGCGCGGTATGTATCGCACTTGCTTTGGCATCCAACGCAGCGGTTTGGGCAGGGGCGCGGGCATGACGGGGGGCGGGCGGTCATATTTCATCCTCCAAATCGTCCACCATGCGGCAGATAAATTCGGAATTGGTCATGCTGATGTCGGTACAGTCTTGCAAAGCGTGGCGGATAGCCCGTTCTACACGGGACTGTGTGGCGCCATCGAACTGTTTCGCAATGGTGTTATATAGCTTGCAGGTGTGGCGCTTAGCGTCTTTACTATTCAGGCAGATTTCGGCGGCAGTCAGCAGGTAATCATACCCAAGAACTGCACGTCTGACGCGCTTCCCGTCAAGATATTCACGTATGCGTTTACGCATTGTGAGCGTAGGCTTTTCAATTTCCGGCACAGTTGCAAATTCAAACATATATGTAATTCCTTTCACGCGCTTGCGCGCTGGCTGGCGGGCTATATGTATCCTTTTCCCCGCATTTTTTCACGAAACGACATGCTGGATGCTTTAGCCGGCCGTTTTGCTTCGCGTTTCCTAATAATTGGTATGACTGTGCTATCACAGCTTAGCGAATCCTGCCTCTCGGCTATCCGATTCAGATCAGCTTCGGTAAATCTCCACTGGCCTCCAACCTTTCTCCCTGTGATCTCCCCACGCGCCAGCCGCTCACGCAATGTATTTGTAGATATTTTTAGGGCTTCGCATGCCTCGCGGAAAGTGTAAAATCGGGGGAGCATGGCAATTACTTCCTTTCTCATGCTCGTTTAAGTTTCTTTGCGTGATCCGCTTTCCATTTGTCACACGCCGCGATCAAAAGCTCATGTCCTTCTTCGTTGTAATGAAACTCTGGCACCTGTTTCACGCGTCCGGGTACTTGATTCAATATGGCCTGTCCATACTGTTTTTCTTTCAGCCCGGCAGCCACAGCAATTTTTCCAACGGTGCTTGCGCACAAGCCGGTTTCTTTGGCAACGTCCGTGGCCGTCCACGACTTGACAAATTCGGGCTGCATGGCGATTTTTTGACCGGTGATCTGTTCGATTGCTTTTAGCCCGAAGACCTGTGCAGCAAGGTCGGAATATTTGGCCTTGTCCAATGTTGACATGATTGCTTTGTAGGCACGGGTTTTGGCGTTAAGGCTCATTGCTTCCGCTCTCTGCTTTGCTGCTTCGGCTTTGATCGCGTCCAGCGCGGCAGGCGTTTCTTTGACCGCCTTGCGCATTTGAAAGTATCCATCCACCAGCAAGTCGTATTTTTCCCACGCCAGATCATCTTCGAGAATTTTTAAGAGTTTGGCATATCCGCGTTCGGAGAGAATGTAGATGTTGGAACTATTTGCAACTGCCTGTTTGCTGAATCCAAGGGATTCGAAAGTGGGTCCATCAAATTGACCGAGTTTTAAATCAATCACGTCCACGCCATCACGGAAGCGTTTACGGTTCATATTGATTGCCTGGTTAATGTGTTTGAGTTCCTTGCCATGAATCCTTGCAATGTCACGGGCTGACATCGACGGTGCGCTCTCACCAAATCCCCCTTCTATGTGGTGGAATTTCATGTCTGCCACGATGGCAAGGCCGGATACGGTTAAATCGTTCATATGCGTTCCTTTCAAGCGATTTTGATATTGGGGACAATCGGTACTGTCGGCGGGAAATACACGGGGATGTCTTCATACTGAATGCCAAGCAGATTGCAGATTTTATAGACTTCGTTCATCGACCACGGCTTTTTACAAGTAATGCGTGCGGATATGTACCCCTGCGACTTCCCAAGCCGCTCGCAAAGATACTTTTGGTCGATATCTTTTTCAATCATGAGAGCGCGAAGTTTGCGTGGCATTTAGACTCCTCCTTTCTTATGCAGAATCACGGTTTGTCCATTTTGTGGACAAACGGGCAAAAAAATAGTGAACGAATCTCTCTGGGGTTTCGATTCCCAAAAGCGCAGATATTTTCGCCATATCGTCAGCGGACAGCGCGGTCACACCATTAAGTATACGAGACGCTTTGTTCCTCGACCATCCAATTGCTTTTGCAAATTCGGAAATGCTATGATATTTCGACAAGACAAGCCCGCGAATATTAACACCTTCATTCATATGTGCCCCTCCTTTCTGAATGATTGTCCATTTTGTGGACACCCATATAATAGCATAATTATTCCACATAGTTAACCACAAAATGGACAATTTGAAGAAATTTTATTTAAACCGTTGATTTTGTGGACGATATGCGCGATAATATATTTAACAAAAACGAGGTGTTATTATATGAAGATTATATCATCATTTAGTGAACGGCTAGAAGAAGCACTTGCGGAATCTGGCGTATCTGCTACCGAATTGGCACAAAGCATTGGTCTGTCGAAGCAAGCGGTCAGTGCATACACGACAGGAGTTAGAAAGCCAAAGCAACCAGTAATAGAAGCAATTTGCAAAGTTTTAAATATAAGTCCGGCATGGATACTTGGATACGATGTTGACAAGCATCTTCCCAAAAACGTTACACCGATTCGAAAGACAAAACGCGCGCCCCTTATTGGACAAATTGCGTGTGGCACACCGATTTTGGCGGAGCAAAATATTGAAGATTATATTCCATATCCAGATTTTATAGATGTAGATTTCTGCTTAACTTGCAAAGGCGACAGCATGATAAATGCAGGGATTTACGACGGGGATATCGTGTTTATAAAATCTCAACCAGACGTAGATGACGGGGAAATTGCCGCGGTTCAAATATCCGAGTTTGACGAATGCGATGCGACATTAAAACGAGTTTATCATGGGCACAATAAAATAACGCTTGTTGCAGAGAACCCGAAATACAATAACATGGTATATATGAACAACGACGACTCGGTAAGAGTGAAAATTATTGGAAAGGCAGCCTGGTGTTTGAGTCGCGTGAGATAACAAAAAACCCCCGACCAAGCGGTCGGGGATTGATTATAAAAGGGGTGATTCTATGCGCAGGGTGAACACGGCGGTATGGATGGAAAAACAAAAACGTTGGCAGATAAACGTGCAAAAGGACGGGATTCGCAAGTCGTTTTATTCATCAACTCCGGGCAGAAACGGGCAGAGAGAATGCAACAAAAAGGCGGATGATTGGTTAGACGGCGGAGTTATAAACGACAAGACACGGGTCAAAGAGCTGTTTGATACTTGGGTTGAGGATGTGTTGAAAAAAACGACTGGGAAGTCCAGCTGGAAACAGTACGAAAGCTACGGAAGAAACTGGATTTGCCCACGTATAGGTCATATCAAGATCGGCGCGGTGAACGAGGGACATTTGCAATCTATTATAGACGCTGCATTTGCGGCAGGGCTGTCTAAAAAGACATTGTCTAATATAAAAGCCTGCATGATGGCGTTTATAAAGTACGCGCGTATCAATAAAGGCACTTTGCTGTTGCCTGAGGTTCTACGCGTTCCAGCCGGAGCAAGGGAGGGATTGCGAACGATATTGCAGCCAGCTGACTTGCAAAAGCTGTTTACTGCCGACACGCGCGTCCTGCGCGGAAAGGTAGTGTATGAATTGTACGTCAACGCATTCCGGTTTGAAGTCGTAACGGGTCTGCGACCTGGTGAAGTGATCGGAATGGATTGGGCGGACATCAACGACAACCGAGCTAATGTAAAACGTAGCATTAACCGGATTGGGGAGGAAACGCAAGGTAAAAATGAAAATGCTTTGCGTGGATTTACGTTGACGCCTCTTGCACAGTGGATACTGCATATGCAAAAGGTTAAGTTAATGGCTCTTGGTATCCGTTCCAACGCTGTTTTCCCACGTGAGGACGGAGAGCGTATCCGGCAAGATACTTACTATAAACGCTGGGTGGCATACCGCAATCGGGCGGGTATCGCTCATGCGTCGCCCTATGAGTTACGCCACACATTTGTCTCTATTGTCAAGCAACTGCCGGAAGGGCTACTCAAACCGCTCGTAGGACACAGCAAAGATATGGACACATATGGCGTGTATTCTCATGAGGTGCAGGGAGATACAGATGCTACATCCGCGATGGTGCAAGAGCTTTTTGCAAAGGCTCTTGGAAAGAGTGTGTTAAAAAGTGTGTTATAGCTAAAAGCAAAATCCCCATAGGCGTGATACCTATGGGGATTGTTTTTGGAGCGGGTGATGGGAATCGAACCCACGCGGCCAGCTTGGGAAGCTGGAATTCTACCATTGAATCACACCCGCAAAGCATACATACCGAAAGTGTATTTGAGTATAGCATATCTTTTTCAAAAACGCAAGCGCCCCTTTATGAAATTTTACAATGCCAAAATGTAATGGATGCTTGACATTTTTCTGTAATATTGCTATGCTAGATGTCATGGATCGCTAACATCTCAGGAGGAACTTTCGTGGAAAACAGACTCCGTACTCTGCGCCGGACGCGCGGCATGACGCAACAGCAGCTTGCGGATACGGCGGAGGTCTCCCGCCAAACGGTCATTGCCATCGAAGCAGGGCGGTTCAACCCATCGGTACTGTTGGCTTTTCGCCTTGCAAAAGCGTTAGGCGTGACAATTGAGGATATTTTCATATTTGAGGGGTAGGGACATGCGGTTACAGAAAATGAATTTTACCAAACGGCTTCGGTTGCGCGTGGGTCTTATGGCGGCCTGCCTGTGCATGGGGCTTGCCATCCTAGTGATAAGCGCCATGGCAAAACGATTTTACCATTATGATTATGCGTATCTGCTCGGCCTTGGCGCAGGGCTGGCGGCTGGTGGCGCCATCAAAATGCAGCAGGCCCTGCGCGTGTTGCGTGACCCAGAAAGGTGCCGTGTCGCCCGCATTGAGGAAGAAGACGAGCGCAACCGTTCAATGGAGATGCGTTCTTCCCACGCGACCTTCTATATCGGGATGGTTGCACTCGCCGTTGCCTCGGTTATCGCCGCGTTTTATGATCAAAAGGTGATGCATACGCTGGCAACTGTGCTTTTGCTCCTGGTTGCGCTAAAGGGTGTAAGCCTGCTGACACTGCGGCGGCTGGGGTAGCGTTATACAAAAGGTATATTTTAATATAAAATCGACAAGAAATGGGGAAAACATATGGCGCTGGACATATCACATGTTTGCAAGCAATTCGGCAGAAAGACCGCTGTCCAAGATTTGTCGTTTGCAATGGAAGATTCGGGGGTATTCGGGCTGCTTGGCACCAATGGCGCGGGCAAGACCACAACCATTCGGATGCTGCTCGGTATTTTAAAGCAGGATACGGGCACAATCACCTGGGATGGGCATCCTGTCACGCGGGAAAACGTATCGTTCGGTTATCTGCCGGAAGAACGCGGGTTGTACCCCAAGATAGGCGTGGGAGAACAGCTTGTATACTTTGCCAGCCTGCGCGGTATGGACACGCAAAAAGCGAAACAAGCCATCGGGCGTTGGTATACACGGTTGGACATTGGCAAATACGACCGTATGACCGCCGACCAATTATCTAAAGGCAACCAACAAAAAGTCCAATTGGCTGCCGCGCTGCTGCACGACCCCGCACTGGTGGTGTTGGATGAACCGCTCAGCGGGTTGGACCCGGTCAACACAGACTTGTTTGTAGACGTGATGCACGAGTTGGCGGCGGCAGGCAAATACATCGTGCTTTCCAGCCATCAGATGGAAGCAGTGGAAGCATTCTGCACCAATATCCTCATGCTCAAGGACGGGCAGACCGTTTTGCAGGGTAACCTGCGTACGATCAAAGACAGTTATGGCCGCACCAATCTTTCCATTGAGAGCCCCGTGGATTTGCGGCTGAAAGCGGAACTTGCGGGACTGACCGTCCTGTCACAGGATGCGCGCGGATT
Organism: Ethanoligenens sp.; assembly: GCF_047718355.1. Lineage (NCBI taxonomy): Bacteria > Bacillati > Bacillota > Clostridia > Eubacteriales > Oscillospiraceae > Ethanoligenens > Ethanoligenens sp. Next base: position 17,516 of record NZ_JBDNLG010000011.1, on the reverse strand, counting down.
GGAATGCAAAATTCCGGAGGAGGCTGCCGCTTATCGTTTCCTGCGCGGTCTGCTCGACGAAGGTGTACGCATCGACAAATTTGAAGTGCGCACGCCCTCTTTGCATGAAATTTTTGTGGAAAAGGCTGGTGTAAGCGCATGAACAGTATCTTTACCATCTTTCGGTTTACCTTTCGCGAGCAGGCGCGCAAAAAATCGTTTCTGATTTCCACCATTATTTTGATGATTGTGGCGGTCGCCATGGTGGTTGTTCCGGCTATCATCACCCAGTCACAGAGCAGTAAACCGGCAGCCTCCGGCACAAAGAGCGTGCTGTATCTGGACGATGAGACCGCCGTCACGCTCAGCCCGGATATCGTGCAGAAAGCCCTGCCGGCCTATACCGTCAAATTTGTAAGTGCGGAACAGGCGGACAGCCTGCGCCGCTCGGTTCTCAAGGACGACAAAGACGACGTGCTGGTCGTTTTCAAGGAAACCGGCAGCGGCCTGGAGCAAACCGTTCCCTCTTTTACTTATTATACAAAAGATAAAGACAATGGTCCCGGCGCGGAAACACTGGCGCGCCTGTTTCAAACAATGCGCGAGAAACATCTCCTGCGCCGCAGCGACACGCTGACGGAAGGCCAGGCAGACTACATTCTCCAACCGGTGCAATACCACACGCAGACGGGCAGCGCCGACAGCATGACCGGTTTCATCCCCGCCATTGCAGTCTGCATCCTGCTGTTCATCACCATTTTCAGCTACGGGTATTGGGTCGCCATGTCCATTGCGTCTGAAAAAACCTCCCGCGTGCTGGAGATTCTCATCACATCCACGAAACCATCGCGCATCGTCATCGGCAAAAGCCTTGCCATGGGTGCGCTGGGGCTTTCGCAGTTGCTGCTTGTGTTGTGCGCCGGGGGCGTGGCCTACGGTGCGGCGGGCAGAGGAAGCGGTCTCCCGTTCCTCTCGTTCGCGGGCTTCACACCGTTTTATGTGGTATTCCTGCTGGTCTATTTCGTACTTGGCTTCGCGTTGTACGCCATGCTCAATGCTGTCGCCGGCGCGACCGTCAGCAATGCCGATGATGTACGCTCCGCCGTGCAGCCCATCACGATGCTGGGCATGGTGTCGTTCTATCTGGCGTATTTTGCGTTCATGGCGCCGCACACGCCGCTGTCGCTGGTGGCATCACTCATTCCCTTTTCCGCGCCGTTTTCCATGCCTGCCCGCTTAATGATGGCCGGTGGTGTGCCATGGTGGCAGGTCGCGCTCTCGCTGCTGCTGCTCGCGGGAACCACCTGTGCGTTGGCAGCCCTGTCCATCCGCCTGTATGCATCGGCAGTACTGCACTATGGCAGACGGTTGAAACTTGCAGATTTGTTCCGCCTCGCCAAACAGGCAAAATGAGCCTGTGCATCGGCTCTGCACCACTGATGCAGTGATATGTTAAACGTCGGATGCAATAACACGGGATATAATGCGAAATTTGGCAAAATAGGCCGTTGTTCGGTCAAAACAGCCAATATTCTCTCGGCCACCATAGAAAAGCCGCATGTTTTTGCAGTTGTATTCAAAAATCGGGTATGCTAAAATAGGAACGCTTGTATAGATTGAACCTGTGGGGAACGCTTGGGCGTATATAGACGCTTTTGCGAAAAAGGACGGCGTTTATGAAAATTAAAGATTTTCTGCTTGGCAAACCACTAAAAAATACGGATATTACGGAACAAAAGCTTTCACGCAAATGGGGCCTGCCTCTGATGGCAAGCGACGCCGTTTCATCCGTTGCTTACGCGGGTGAGGAAATCCTCCTCGTGTTGGTACCGGTCATCGGCTTGGGTGCTTTCCACTTTGTGCCGTGGATTACGCTCTCCATCATCCTCCTGCTGCTTATTTTGGTTTTTTCCTATTCCCAGATCATCGACCACTACCCCAGCGGCGGCGGCGCGTATGTCGTCTCACAGGAAAACCTGGGGAAATATCCCGCTCTGCTGGCAGCAGCCTCACTGATTGTGGACTACATCATGACGGTGGCCGTGAGTGTCTCATCGGCCTCGGAAGCCATTGCGGCGGCTTTCCCCGGGATTGCGCACGTACGGGTCTGGCTTGCTGTGGCATTCGTCCTGCTCATCACGCTGGGCAACCTGCGGGGAATGCGGGAATCCGCACGGCTGTTCGGCACCCCAACCTATATCTTTATTGGCTGCATGGCTCTGCTGATTATCGTCGGGTTCGTCCGCGTTTTGACCGGCACCATCCATCCGGTGGCGTATGCGCCCAGTATGATGCACTCCCTCTCCACGTCTATGGCCGGGCTGAGCATCGCGCTCATCCTGCGCGCATTTGCTTCCGGTTGTTCGGCGCTGACCGGCGTAGAAGCCGTAAGCAACGCCATCCCGAATATCAAAGAACCTTCCCAGCGCAACGCCAAACAGATTTTATTCATGCTCGGCGGCGTGATCGTGTTCCTGTTTGGCGGTACCATGCTGCTGGAACTCAAGCTGCGTGTCCTTCCGGCAGGTGGAACCAGCACCGTCCTTTCCCAATTGGGTACGGCGGTGTTTGGCAATTCCATCCTGTTTTACGCGCTCCAGCTGTTCACGGCCATCATTTTGATTCTGGCCGCCAACACCGCATATAACGGCCTGCCGCTGCTGCTATACATTCTGGCACACGACGGCTTTGTGCCCCGCCAGTTTGCGCACCGCGGCACCAAGCTGAGTTTTTCCAACGGCATTCTGTTCATCTGTATTGCGGCCGTGCTGCTTATTCTGATTTTTCAGGCCAAAACCACCAACTTGATTCCCCTCTATTCGGTTGGCGTTTTCATCTCATTTACCCTGTCGCAGTATGGCATGTTCCGCAAATGGCATAAGACCAAAGACAAGGGCTGGCAATACAAGATGTGGATCAACGGAATCGGCGCTATCCTCACGCTGATTGGCGTGGGGGTCGAGATCTCCACCAAATTCACACAGGGCGCGTACATGATCGTCATTGCTATCCCGGTCCTGATGTTGCTGATGACCTATGTAGAACGGCATTACGCCAAAGTAGGCCGCGAACTGAAGCTGACCAAGTTCCATCCCTATTATGATCAGGCGACGGCACACTCCACGCAGGTTATCGTGCTGATGCAGTCTGTCAACAAATCGCTGCTCAAATCGCTCAACTATGCCAACTCTATTTCGGAGGACATTACAGCCCTGCATGTCTGCCGCCACCCCGCACACGCCGAGCAGCTGCGTGAGGAATGGAAGCGGCTGGAGATTCCTGTAAAGCTGGACATCGTGCTCACACCGTATCAGGATATCATCCCGCCGCTTGACAAATATATCAGCAAACGGGAGCGCGCACTCCGGCACGGGGAAACGCTGTCGGTCATCATCATCAAATTTGTCTCGGAGCATTGGTACGATGCGGTGCTGCACAACCAGACCACCTATTTTTTAGAGCGTGTGCTCTCCCGGCACAAGAATGTCTCCTCCATTATCATGCCGTTCCATTATAACCCGAACATCTCGGCAGAGGCGAACCGTGCTGCGCTGTTTGGGAAAAAACAAGCAGATGACTCCACGGAAGACGACGAATGATACAAACCCTGCCCTATTAGATCAGAGAGCGGCTCGAAAGGGCCGCTCTCTGTGTATTTTCACCTGATCGTGCATATAACCGGAGGAAACATCGTGTATATCGGAACTGTAGAAATCAAAGGGCACACAGCGTTGGCTCCGATGGCAGGCGTTGCCGACACAGCGTTCCGCACCATCTGCAAAGCGCACGGCGCGGCGTATGTGGTAGGAGAAATGGCCAGCGCCAAAGGATTCGTCATGCAGGCCACCAAAACAGCGGAACTACTCAGCGTGACCACTGCGGAGCGCCCCATGGCAATCCAGCTGTTTGGAAACGACCCGGAAATCATGGCGGAGGCGGCGCAGAAAGCGTTGGCGTTTTCCCCGGACATCATCGACATCAACATGGGGTGCCCCGCACCTAAAGTTGCAGGCAACGGCGGCGGCAGCGCTTTACTCAAGTACCCTGCGCTGGCGGGGCGTATCATCGACAGCGTCGTGCACGCTGTACCGCTGCCGGTAACAGTAAAGATCCGCAAAGGATGGGATGCGGCACATGTCAACGCAGTCGAGATGGCACATATCGCCGAGGAGAGCGGCGCGGCTGCCATCACAGTGCATGGACGCACCCGTGCCCAGCAATATGCACCGTCCGCAGACTGGGACATCATCGCAGCCGTTAAAGCCGCTGTGCGCATCCCGGTGATTGGAAACGGGGATGTGGATTCCCCGCAGGCCGCGGCGCGGATGCTGACGCAGACCGGATGTGATCTGGTGATGATCGGGCGGGCAGCGCTTGGACAGCCATGGCTGTTTGAGCACGTAGAAACTTACTTGCGCAGCGGTGAACTGCTGCCGGAACCGGATGTGGCACGGCGGATGACTGTGCTGCTCGACCATGTGCGCTTGCTTTGTGCCCTGAAAGGGGAACGGATAGGAATGCGAGAGGCACGCAAACATGCGGCCTGGTATATGAAGGGTCTGCACGGTGCGTCCTCATTGCGTGGAGAAGCAGGAAAATTGGTGGTTTTTTCTGATCTGGAGCAGCTCGCCGCGCGTGTGATGGGACTTTAACTGTTTTATGCAAAAAAAAAGCGGCACCTGCCGCCTGCCTTTATAGATGCCCGTTACTCAGTAACCAGAAAACGGTCGCCGCCCCCGCGCCGCCCAGCGTGCAGACGGCGTATTTGAACAGCGTGCGCAGCAACACCCGCATGTGGCGTTTTTCCCCTCGTTTGGCCCTGCAAAATTTGTCAATAATCCGGGAAGCCTCCCCGGCCAGCGTTGGCTCTGCCAGCGGGTAAGGAATGTCTGCCCGCACAAAAAAGAGCGCACGCTCAAAACAACCGCTCCCGGTATCCCGAATCTCTATAATCGTTCGTTCCACGCCTTTGACCACAAACACGCACCTCGCAATTTTGAAATAGACTGGGGTTCTTTCCATATTTTTAGTTTTTCTGTTTCAAATATGCGGAAGTTCGGAAAAAATCTTTCCATTTAGGAAGTTGACATAAAATCGGTGGAAAACTCTGTGGAATAAGTTGAAAACTACCTTGCAAATGGCTAAAAATCGCCCCATATCTCGTGAAAAACTTTTTCACTGTCTAAAATGGGCGGATTATGTAAAGATTATGTATCGCCGTCTGGTAAGCAGATCACCGCAAAACAGCGTTTTCTACGGTGATTTTGTACCGCGGCAGATTGGAATGTATGCGCACATGATTGCGCAGACCCTCGTCTTGTGATAAGATTGGCCTATCAAATATTTCCTGCTTACGGTTTGCGTTTCTTTCATATCCTATAAGAGGAGAGGCATGACGTCTGCCGTCACGGCAGGATCATGCCGAAAATTTTCGTGATAGAAAGTGTGTTATAAATGAGCATGAACCATGCAAACGGCATAACTGAAGAACTGACCGCGCGCGCGGCCAAAGCATTTGAAGACGCGCCGGCACATATACTGGCCGACAGCATCGCCAAGAACGGAATCGACAACACGGCTTATCACCGTGAAGCGGCTGTGCGAATGAACCACCTGTTCTCACATGAAATTGACCCGATGGTTATCACCAACCAGCAGAAAAGCGGGCGGTGCTGGCTCTTTGCGGGCACCAATGTGCTGCGCTACCATTTGCGGGACACATTGCATATCAAAAACGCCGATTTTGAACTTTCCCAAAGCTACTTGATGTTTTGGGATAAATTAGAAAAAGGCAATTATTTTCTCGAAAGCGTGCTGGACACCGCATCGGAACCCAAAGATTCACGCATCGTGATGTGGCTGTTTCAGAACCCGCTCAACGACGGCGGGCAGTGGGATATGCTGGTCTCGCTCATTGATAAATACGGCGTGGCGCCGAAGCTGGCCATGCCGGAGAGTTTCCATAGCGGCAATTCGGCGAAAATGAACGCGGTGCTTTCCCGAAAACTGCGCCGCGGCGGCATTGAACTGCGTACCCTGTATGCGCAGGGCAAATCCCCCGAAGCGTTGCTCACCCGTAAAGAGGAGCTGGTTACAGAGTTTTATGTGCTGCTCTGCTGTTTTCTCGGTGAGCCGCCAAAGACGTTCGATTTCGTCTGGCGTGACAAAAGCGGTGCGTTTCATCGGGATGCGGGCCAGACGCCGCTTGGTTTCTACCATAAGTATTTCGGCAAGGATTTTCTGAACCGGTATGTCAGCATCATCAACGCGCCTACCGCTGAGAAACCATATGAACACACCTATACCGTCAAATATTTGGGAAATGTAATCGGCGGCAGGCCGATCAAATACCTCAACTTGCCCAGCGAAGATTTGGAACGTGCCGCAAGCGGCCAGATCCGGGCCGGCAAACCGGTGTGGTTCGGTTCCGACGTGGGTAAAGTGTCCGACCGTGAAGCCGGCATTCTTGACACAGCACTCTATCCGTATGAGAACGTGCTGCACACCGCGCTTTCCATGGACAAAGGCGATATGCTGGATTACGGTGAAAGCTGCCTGACCCATGCGATGATGCTTCTGGGCGTGGATGTGACCGACAAGGGCATCGCAAAATGGAAAGTGGAGAACAGCTGGGGCAAGGATGTAGGGCAAAAGGGCTTTTTCGTCATGAGCGCCGACTGGTTCAACAACTATGTCTGCCAGGTGGTCGTCGACAAAGTCTACCTGACCGACGTGCAGCAAAAAGCGCTGGAGCAGCCGCCCATTGCATTGGAGCCTTGGGACCCCATCGGCGCACTCGCACAATTCAATTGAATAAAATCTGCCCCCCCAGTATGCGCCGACGGTCAGTGCCTATAGCAATTTCAGATTGAGCCGAAATTGCCGGATCCATAAGGATGGTGTAAATGCAGTCTTTATATGATATGAGCGGCCAGTGGTACAAAGGTAACCTGCATATGCATACCACACAGTCAGACGGCGCGCTTTCTCCCGAAGAAGCGATAGACCTCTATCGGCGGGCAGGGTATGATTTTCTTGCACTGACCGACCACTGGAAACAAAGTGAACCGATGGAAAGCCCTGGATTTCTACAGCTCACCGGATGTGAATTCGATACCGGCGATATGAATGACTTGCAGGCGCATCCCATCTACCATATCGTGGGCATTGGGATGGAGCGGGCCGTGGCGCTCAGGCGCGCCCATGATTATCCGCCGCAGGTGCTGCTTGATGCCATCCAAGAGGCCGGCGGCGTAGCAATTTTAGCACATCCCGCGTGGTCCCTAACCGACCCGTCGTCGATCTTGCCGTTTACCGGCTTAGCCGCCGCAGAGATCTTCAACACATTTTCCGGGGTGCCGTACAGCAACGCCCATGCGGAGTCCTCCTTATATTTTGACCTGTGGGCGAAAGATGGGTTGTTGCTGCCTTGCACGGCGGCGGATGACTGCCACTGGTACAAAGGAGAGCAGACGTGCTCCTACATGATGGTCAACGCGCCCGCACTGACCACATCCGCCATCCGCGCGGCGATTGCGGCGGGCAATTTTTATGCCTCGCAAGGCCCCCGCTTCACCGACATCCGCTATGACGGAGAAACGGTTGAGGTCTTTTGCTCCCATGTGCAGACGGTGGTGTTCTACAGTGACACGGTTTATTGTAATGACCGCCTGACCACAGCAGACAGCGAACCTGTCGCCAGCGCACGCTATGCAATCAAGCCATCCGACCGGTATGTGCGGGTGGAACTGATTGACGCGGACGGCCGGCGCGCATGGAGCAAACCTTTTGCAGTCAAAAAATCGGGCAGATAAAGCGATTTACAATAGGCAGAAGCGGCACATATCCGAACATACGGATGATGTGCCGCTTCATTTTTTGCATATGTAGGAGTCATCCCTGACCCGTATGAGGGAACGCCGTCTGGTCGTTCTGCCTGCGGAAATAGACATAGGCCAGCAGCATGACTGGCACAAAATAGACACACCAGCAAAAAAGTGCAATCTCACCGGTATGAGCGCCTGCGCTGCCCTGGAAGACGTTGCACATTGGCAATACAACGCAAACCGGGAAAAAGACGCCGTGCACAAGCAATAGCACCCGCATCACTTTGTCCGCCCGTGTGCGTGGAACCAGTGACAGCCCAATGAGAAACGTGGACAGTCCCATTACGCCATAGCCAAACAAATCGACTCCAAACGCCCAGCTGCCCGGCTGATAGGTAAGCATTTGCAGCACCACACCGTCGGCTGCCCCGTAGGCAACCGTGGTCAACTGGGTAAAATAAACCAGACCGGTGAGCAGCGCGTACAGAACAGCGATGGCCACGCCTCCAAGAGCAAGGGCCTTTCTGCCAACCGGTGCAAACGCGGCGAACGCGCACGTTACCAACACGTAGGCCCAGCCGAGCACCAGACAGGAACCATAACTCAACGCCGACCATCCGATTCCCATTGAAACAGCAAATAGGATGACCATCAGCGCAGTAATACCGGATGCCGCCATCCCCATTTTTCTATCCACAAATCTTCCCTCCTGCCAGACAATCGACCAGCCCATCAAGGAACGCGTCGCGTTCCTCCTTGACGTTGAAATCATATCCCGTAAACGTACGCCCCATGTCCTTGTGTAAGAATGCCGCCTGCAAGACTGTCGTCAGCGCAAACAAGCACGATGCGCGTTCTTGTTCGGTTTGTCCGGTTTCCCCCAACACTTGTGACAACCCGCGCATGGTCTGAAAGGTGTTGTTCTGCGGCGCCGGAGCGTGCAGATCATCCAATATGGATACCCGTGAAACCGCCGGATTTGCCGCCAAAAAATCACCTACCGCCCGCAGAGTTGCCTTTAGGCTTTTGATGCCTTTGCCCTCTATAGGGGGACGAAAAGCCGTGACAACCTCTGCGATGATGCGTTGCACGCAAAGATGCAGCAGGTGTTCCTTTGTGTGGAAATAATAATGAATAAGCCCGTTCCCAACCCCCGCCTTATCCGCAATGGCGCGTGTGGTAACGGCGATCGTCTCACCGCTGCTGGCCTGAATCAGTTCGGTGGCTGCCTGTATGATGGTCTCCTGTATATCGGGCAATTGCTCCATATGCTCCTCCTGTTGGTCAATGGTTTAACCATTGACCAACAATAGTGTAACAAGGCCTACCGCATTTGTCAACCGTGTTCTTTCACGGTTCATCATACAGCTGCACTGTCATAATCATACTACCGCCGTCCACTTATATTACAAGTTTTGGTAAATACGTAAAAACCTCTAACCAGGAATTGTCATTTGACAGGAACCGTGCTAAAATAGGGACATCCTTTATTTTCCTAAACAAGGTTCATGCGCACTGGTTAGCGCTTCACGTGAAACCAGCATCTCTATTTTGTTAAAAAAGTCGTATTTTTACGTTTTTTGGAAGGAGCGCCTCTATGGATGTAGTTGCCAACAAACGCCAACATCCTTCCCAAATCCAACAAAACATTTTTCAAATAGCATTAGAATTGTTTCGCACCGCCGGCTATGAAGCCACCACGATTCAAGACATCTGTGAAAAGGCCGATGTGTCTGTCGGCGCGTTTTATTATTACTATAAATCCAAAGAAGATATTCTCAACGATTCCTATCGGGAATGCGATCATCTTTTAGATGAAAAATACGGGCATGTAGTTTTCGATGATCCAATCACCGGCATTTTAGAAATTTTAAGCAGCATGAGCCAATCCATACAAGAGCAGGGTTTTCGCGTTCCCGCTCAATTTTATAAGAACCAGATTATAGCCACTGACCGGTTCATTTTAAGGCAGGATCGTTCTCATTACCGTCTCATCTACCGATTGGTCGAGCAAGCGCTCGCTTGTGGACAGCTGAATACGGACGATTCGCCTCAGACCATCGTGGACACGATCATGCGCGTAGCACGCGGCGTTTTGTATGACTGGTGTCTGCACGACGGCGCCTATGATCCGGCGTACCAGATACGGGCCGACATACAAATCGTACTGAGATATTTTCAGCGGAAAGACATCTGAGGCGACGGCCTCTATGGGGGGTCAGCCGATTTCGCTCCGCCCTTCCAACGCCCGGGAAAGCGTGATCTCATCTGCATACTCCAGTTCGCCGCCAACCGGTATGCCATAGGCGATGCGTGTGACTTTAACACCCAGCGGCTTGATAAGACGGGAGATATATAAGGCGGTCGCCTCGCCTTCCACATCGGGGTTGGTGGCAAGAATGACTTCTTTCACGCCGTCGGCCACCCGCCCCAGCAGCTCCTTGACATGCAACTGGTCGGGGCCGATGCCGTCCATCGGCGAAATAACACCATGCAGTACATGATACAGGCCATTGTAATCCCGCGTGCGTTCAAATGCGACGACGTCGCGCGGATCCTCCACCACGCAGATAGTTGCATGGTCACGCGACGGATTTCCGCAAATGGAGCAGACGTCACCATCTGTGAGGTTTTGGCAAACCTTGCAGGTGTGCATCTTGCCTTTGGCATCCAAGATGGCCTGTGCGAATACGCGCGCCTGTTCGTCCGTCCCGTTGAGCACAAAGAACGCCAGTCGTTGGGCAGTCTTGCGGCCAATACCCGGTAGACGTTCAAACTGCTCGATCAATTTGGACAGCGGAACGGCATAATAGGCCATGTAGTTTCCTCCATCTATGTATGTGCGGCTTCAAAGAGCCGCCTCCCGCTTCCTGTGTGGACTGATCAGCATTGGAAGCACGATGTGTTTTGGGGACGCTCTAAAAACGCTGTGATGATTTCGCGATAGCCGGGGTCTGGAAACTCGCGGTCAAACAAAATTTCCAGCATCTCCCGCGGCGTGACCAGCCGAACATCATCCACTTCCTCGCGTTGCAGCACAAGGTCTTGCAGTTCAAATGTGTGCCGGCATACCCAAACGTCAAAAAAACAAGGGGGGCGCTTGAGCCGCGTCAGCCGCTGCATCCGCTCGGGCGCAAGCGACAGCCCAATTTCCTCCTGAACTTCCCGGCAGGCGGCATGCAGGCTGTCTTCCCCCGCCAGCACACCGCCGCCTGTCACATCCCATTTTCCGGGGTACAGGCGCTTTTGCATCGAGCGTTTCTGCAAAAGGAATTGCCCGTCCTCCCGATACAGGAAGACATGCACGGCCAGCATGAATTCGCCGTCTTGCAGCTCATGTTCGCGCGGCACTCTGCGGCCTGTAGGCTCCCCCGAGGCGTTGCGGATATCCATCCATTCCATGGCGGATATTACAGCAGACCGGGCATATTCATGCCGCCGGTCACTTTGCTCATTTCCTGCTCAGTGGTTTCATCCACTTTGCGGATGGCTTCATTTACACCGGCAACAATGAGGTCCTGCAACATCTCGATATCATCCGGGTCCACTGCTTCCGGCTTGATGGTAAGGGACTGAATTTCCCGCTTGCCAGTGATATGGACTTCCACCATGCCGCCGCCCGATGTCACGGCATATTCCCGGGTCTCCAACTCAGCCTGCACCTTGCCGATCGTCTCCTGCATTTTCTGTGCCTGCTTAATCATGCTATTCATATCGGAAGATCCGCCGCCGTATCCTTTGGGCAATCTTGCTTTCATATTAAATCCTCCATCTTATTTCACAGTCACGTAATCTGTCGCTTATCGTCATGGTTTGTCTCAATCTGAACCCGCCTGTTTGTCACTGCCGCTTTCCCTGAGAGGGACACCGCCCTCCATGGCTGTGCGCAGCAGCGCATCGAACGGATCATCCGTCTTTGGCTTTTGCGCCACATGCAGGCTGGACTTGAAAATGCCTACCTTATACGGTTTGCCGGTGGCGGTGCGCACTGCCTCCACCAGTGGTTTCTGGTGGAGCGGCTGGCGAATGAGTTCGGCGAACATCACGTTGCCCGCATCCACCAGCACATACGCGCCGCGCACCACGGCTTTGGATTTATCCAGCACACCGCGCAGGGGCGGGTCGATCCTGCCAAGTTCTTGCAGCACTTCCGGCCAACAGGCAAGCGGTTCCGCCGGTTCCTCCGAAAGTTCCTCGACCGGAACCGGAGTCGGTTCACTATCTGCCTGTTTTTTCCCGGATGCACGTGGTACGGCAGGCATGTCTGACCGCTTTTCTGTTCCCGCCATCGGCTCGGACAACGGCTGCGCCCATGGCAGCGGCTCAGTAGGCTCTGTTTCGCGTGGCAGTGATTGTGTATCAGCAGACCGCATCTCTGCGCCGGAAACGGAAATCATGCTGCGAGTACCGCCCGCCTTCACCTTGGCTTCCAATTCTGCCACGCGGCGAAGCAGCGCGGTGGGCGAGGCGTCCAGCACCGGATTACAGAGCCGCAGCAGGCACATCTCCATCTCCACACGTTTGACCGGTGCACGCCGCAGCGTCTCGGCGGTTCGCTGGAGTGTATCCAATATATGCAGCACTGTCTCCGGGAGGAACGCACGGGCTGTTTCCTGTAGCTTGACGGTTTCCGCAGGGGAAACCAGCGGCGCGCTGCCCGCCTGTGTCAACATAACCGCGCGGAAATGCCCAATCATCTCTTCACAAAGGCGGTCGGCATCCTTAGCCGAAGCATACAGCTCATCCAGTACATGCAGTGCTTTTGCGGTATCCGCAGCCCGCACCGCGTCCGACAGGGCATACAGATAATCGCGGCCCGCAAGCCCGGCAGCGCGCGCTACCGCCTCCTCGTCCACCGCTTCCCCGCCGTTCCCGGCACAGGTATCCAGCAGAGAGAGCGCATCGCGCAATGCACCGTCCGCCAGCCGCGCAATCGCCTCCGCCCCGTCTTGTGTGAGGTTGATTTTTTCCTGCTCCGCCACATAAAGCAGACGGTTCGCGATATCCGCAGGGGGAATGCGGCGGAAATCAAACCGCTGACAGCGCGAAAGGATGGTGGCGGGAATTTTATGCGCTTCCGTGGTGGCGAGGATGAAGATCACATAGGCGGGCGGCTCCTCAAGTGTCTTGAGCAGCGCGTTAAACGCCCCCGCCGACAGCATATGCGCTTCATCGATGATGTACACACGGTATTTGGCCACCGCCGGGGTATACACGGTTTCTTCCCGCAGAGCGCGGATACTGTCCACCCCATTGTTGCTGGCGGCGTCGATCTCCACCACATCGGTCAGCGAGCCATCGTCCACGCCGCGGCAAATGGCACATTCTCCGCAGGGGTCACCGTTATTGGGGTGCAGGCAGTTGACCGCCTTTGCCAGAATTTTTGCGCAAGTCGTCTTACCCGTTCCCCTGGAGCCGGTGAACAGGTAGGCATGGGCCACACGCCCCGCCCGCAACTCGCCAAGCAATGTGGCAATAATCTGCGGCTGCCCCGCGACATCTTCAAATGCGTGGGGCCTCCATTTTCGATAGAGCGCCTGATACACGTAGAAAACCCCCGGCACATGGCCACACAGTGCCCCCGAACATGCAGGCGCGAACAAAATCCCGCGGCGCCCGGCGAAATCCGCTTAATGCTGCTCGGTTCCCCGCCTGACATGGTTCACGGCACGCCGTCGCACAGGCCGCCCGCAGCCTGCATGTTCCGTTGCACTGTATGACCGATTCTATTTGCGCTGTGCAAAAAACACGGTCTTTATATTATAATACATCCGCGCGCCAAAGGCAAGGATTTAACTGCATACTGCATTGCCTCGGCATTGCAAACCCATGTTGTTACATTTGTCATTTGAAATGTGCATTTCATCACTGTTGCATGACAATGGCAAGCCCGCTTCCACCTGCCCCTCGCGGGAGCAACCGTCTATTCCTTCCCCACAAGGGATTCCAGCTCCGCCTTTTTCCCAAACAACGCACAGCCGCCGGCATGGGGCATCGCAAGCTTTCCATTGCGGCGCAGGTCTTCAAACAGCGGTGAGCGCAGCGCGTCTTCCAGCGAACCGGTGCGCAAATCCACATCCGATACCGGCGCGAACGGACAGGGTTCCGCACCGCCCGCCGCATTGATATGAAAAAAGCCGCGCCCTGCCGCCAGACAGCCCCCGGTTTCAACCTCATCCCCGGGGAACGCAATTAGGATAAGATCTTTGAATCGTGTTTTGAGTGCTTCTAACCGCGTGGTATATGCCTCTCGCTGTACATCGTCTGGCGTGTGCAGCACGGCATTTGCATCCGCAGGCACATATTCCACAAAAAAAGCGATTCCACATCCCTTTGCCCGCAGGTCACCGACAAACGCCTCGTCCGTGACCTCCATGCAGTTTTCGGCGGTCACGGTGATAGACGCACCGAACAGGATGCCGCGCGCATGCAGTTCTCGCCACGTCTGCTCAATTTGCCCGTAGGTATCCGTGCCGCGCCTGGCATCTGTTTCTTCCGCACCGCCCTCAATACTGCAAATCGGTACCAGATGGCGATATTTATCAAAAAGCTGTAAAGCGGCCGTATCGAATAAAGTACCGTTTGTCAGCACAGGAAAAATGACCTGCGGCACCTGTGCTGCAGACTGCAACACGTCCATACGGGTCAGCGGTTCGCCGCCTGCTAAGAGGATGAATGAAATGCCCATCTCGGTGGCTTCTTGAAACAGTTCGCTCCAACGTTCTGTGGAAAGCGACTGTGTTTCCTCCGTGCCGCATACGCCCTCCGCACGGGCATAGCAGCCTATACAATGCAGATTGCAGGCGGATGCTATGCTGGCAATGAGAAAGGCGGGAACAGGTGTGCCCGCTCGTTGCCGCCGGCACCGTTTTTCAGCGGCTTGCTTTTGGGTACGGGCCTGTCGCAGCAAAAAAGCGCCTTCGCGCGGATTTTGCCAAGCGGCTTTCAGCGCGCGGCGGAGCAAGCGGTCTATATGATCACTCAGATAGTTGGTCAGATCCATAAGTATCCCCCTCAAAAAACAAGTGCAGTAGTATATCGAGCAGTCTCTTTCTTTCTTCTCGCTTGCGCAGGTCGATACCCGCATATTGTGCAAAGGCATCTTCACGGAAATACAGCAGTACTAAGTAGGAAAGAAGTACGTGAGCGAGCACACGGCACTCCGTTTCATCTTTTTGGTTACCGAAATGTTCACGGATAAGCGGTAGGATATAACGCGGTGTTTCAATCGTTCCGTGCAGCAGCGTATAGGACAGGGCTGTCTGCGTGAACGGCTGGTAATGGATAACCTGCTCGGTCAATTCCCATAGCATGGTATGCAGACGCTTGAGTGCGGGCGTGCCGTCCGCCGGTGCTGCACGGAACCGTTCTGCCGCATCGGCAATCTGTTCCTCAATAGCCGTGCTGACAAGTGCGTCTTTACTTCCAAAATAATAATTGATAACGGCGGGATTGACGTTTGCTGCTGCGCCGATAGCGCGTGAAGTGAGAGCGGCAGGATTATCTGTATCAGAAAGCAGGTGTTTGACAGTTTCAATGAGTTTAACACGCATATCGTTTTTGGACATATGGAACCTCTTGATTTAAACATGTTTTAAACGTGTTTAAATTTTATCATGTGCGCTTTGCTTTGTCAAGCGCCGCATAAAACGCTCCTTTATGCGCAAATTGTTAACATACAAATATTAACAATTTGCGTTTTGTTTCATTGACAAACGGCCTGTTCGCTTATATAATGGGGATAAAATTGCCGGAAACAGAAAGGCGGTGTACCGCATGGTTCTCGAAAGCTGGGCCATCGTCATTATTATGGGTGTGGCTGCCTATATGTTCGCGCGCGCGCACCGCAAGGAATGGTCCTTTCGCGTATTGCCGCTCATTCTGGCGCCGTTTGCCAACATTGTGTATTCCCCGTTTGCAAAAAGGATACTCTCACATGGCGGGGACGCGGGCGCGGCGCGTATTTTGCTGTACATTGCCGCGTTTGTGGCTACCGCCGTATGGGTGTTCATCGCGGCACGCAGGCTGTCCCCCCGCGCTGCAAAATGGGCGTATATCCTTTGCACGATCGCTTTCACAGCCATCGTGTTGATTATCTTCGCAGTGAAACTGATTCGTTTTTGAGCGGAGGCTGGTATCCTTTCCGCTTTTTTGCTCTGTGCCGGTGCTATTGCGCCCCTTGTCCGCATACACATGCAATACATGCGGATGGGGGGCTTTTTCATGATTGTGGCATCGATAAAAGGGTCGGCATTGCGGCTCGCGGTAGTGGTCGCCGCGCTGGTCATTCTTGTAGGGGCCGCGCTCTGGCCCGCACACGGAGTAGTGATGGTGTGGGACGGACAGTCCTATCAAGGTATATCCGACAACACGAAACGGGTGGCTTTCTTATCCAAATTCGGCTGGACGGTCGACCCGACCCCCGCTGAAGTGGTGGAGATCGTTATCCCCAAGACATTTGACCAGGTCTACCTAAATTATAATGAAATCCAGAAAAAACAAGGGCTTGACCTAACCCCTTATCAAGGGACACGTGCCAAGCGCTGGACATATAAGATCAGCAATTATCCAAACTACAACGGCGATGTGTTTGCCGATCTGCTGATCGAAAACGACGATGTGGTGGTGGCCGGGGATGTACGTACCGTGGCAATCAACGGATTCATCCATGGACTGTCAAGGTCAAACCCGCAAACGGGCACGACCGGCTTGGCGCCTGCTGCGGCAGATATCACTTCCGGTATGTTTGACAGCAGCACAGTATGAATCACGGCGCGGTGATATGCAGTCAAGACAGGAACACGCCGGGCATGATTGCCCGGCTTTTTTAATGAGAAGGAAGTGGAGGGCCGTTATGCCGCTTTTAAGATTGGACCGCCTGCTCGCCAGCCAAGGAGAAGGCTCTCGCAAGGAAGTGCACGCCCTGCTGCGCGGCGGCCGTATACAAGTGGATGGAAAAATCGCGACTGCCGCCGACCAAAAAGTAGACCCGGCACAGCAACGCATTACCGTAGGCGGACGCGCTCTACACTGGCGCGCGCACCTCTACCTGATGATGAATAAACCCGTCGGGGTGATCTCCGCCAGCCGCGACCCCAAAGCGCGTACCGTGCTCGACCTGCTGCCGCCGGAACTGCGTCTCCCCGGATTATTCCCCGCCGGACGTCTGGACAAGGATACCGAAGGCTTTTTACTCATCACCGACGACGGGGTATTTGCTCACGACATCCTTGCGCCGCGCCGCCACGTGGAAAAGGTCTATCTTGCCACGTTGGACAAGCCCGCCGACGATACCGACGCCGCCGCCTTCGCCGCGGGGTTGGTGCTGGAGGACGGATTGCGCTGCCTGCCTGCCCGGTTGTGGCTTGGGGAAGGCACGGAGGCATACGCCGCCGTACGCGAGGGAAAGTTCCACCAGGTACGCAGAATGTTTGCGGCCTGTGGCAAACAAGTTCTGCGCCTGCGCAGAACGCAGATTGGCGGATTGATACTGGACCCCGCACTTGCACCCGGTGAGGCGCGTGAATTGAGCGAGGCAGAGGTCGAATTGATTAAATTGCATAAGGAATCCACCCGGGATTTTAACAATCTGTAGGAGAGCGCCGGTTTCCATCGACAGATTCCATAAACCTCAAAATGCAAGTTTGGGTAATCGGCGTCTATCTATCCCATGCGAAATTTGGTATCATATAAATACCAAATCACTACATC